>NZ_JAGLEJ010000001.1 GCF_023145115.1 Algiphilus sp. | reverse complement strand
TACACCACGTCGTGGGACACGACCAGCAAGAATCGCGTTTCCGGCCGCGAGCCCCTCTGCTAACCTCTCCCTTCCGAAGACGAAGTGCCCTCCGAAGTGGCTTGAAGGTGAGGCAACAAGCGGAAACTGGGGCCACCAGCACACGCTGTCCGGTTTGAGCGCGGTGTCCGATCGATGATCGGCTTGGTTCGCATGTATGCAACTACGGGCGTCGCTCACTACTTGGTTCTCATGCTTGGCGCGTCACTACTGGCGTAAACGCGCCGATCCCTGGGGCCGCCATTGACGGGCAAGCGATCGCATCCTACCCGCGCAAACAATGGCGGTCGTCGAAAGTCGCTAGCGTGTGGGCGCCACTGGAAGCAGCTCAACGCCTACCGCCGTTTAAGCGCCACTCTGAAAGGCCCTTATAGTGTCTCGAGGATCGACCGAGACCGGCGCCAAGGTCACCTATTGGCTGCCGAAGCCGCCAGGCTGCGCTTCATTGGCACTTGTTCTCTCGCGTCGGGTATCGCGCCAGATCACGAGCCCGACGATCGCGATGGCGGCGAGCAGTGCAGTGGGCATGGCGGCCGCCATGATCATCAGAAGGACATCGTTACCAGGCATCGCGTCGCTCGAATGCGGTGAGATCATCGAGCATATCGCGCGGCGCGCACGAGGCAAGCGGAGTTCGTAGCGGCCTTGACGGGCTCGTCTTTATGGGGCCTTCTCGCGACGCTCCATCCCGCCTATCATGGTGCTACCGCTGCAGAGGGTTTCTGCAGAGGGTTTCGCTCATTTTTGTGTCTTGCCGTGATCCCGAGTGATCTTCGAGTCGTGCAAGTCACTGATTTTTGGTGTTTGCAGCGGGTTTTGAGGGGGTATCAGGCCCCTTGCGCCGCACTTGTAATGCGAAGGTCGGGAGTTCGATTCTCTCCGCCGGCACCAGACTGACCCGGCGCTCGCCTAGTGGTCCATGTTCCTATGACGCCCTCGGCTGGATCTCGCCGGGATCGCTTGCCCGGCCTTCACCGAAGCCGCTTGGTCATGCAAAGAGCGGACGCGGGGCACAGTCCGGCGAACTGGGGGAGACGACGGATGGCCGCCGGCACTTCTTCGCGCTCTGCATGCTGATAGCCCAGTGCTGTGAAGTAGGCGTGGGCGCCCTCGGTCAACAGGTACAGGCTCTCTAGACCTTCGTGCCTCGCTGCACGCTCGGCTGCCGCGACCAGACTCGCGCCAATGCCACAATGTCTCCGCTTCGGGACGACGCCAAGTGATCTCAGGAGCGCAGCGGAACCGGCGCGCTGCAGCGCAACCACGCCGACGGTTTGGTCATCCTGCTTCGCCTCGATCCAGGCAATGCCGGCACCAGAGGACGCATCGGTGGCAACGAGGCCGCATTCCCTGAGGAGGGCATCGATGGCCTCGGTGTAGGTGGTTGGTTGCAGCGTCGGCAGGCGGGTCATTCGACATCCCGATGTTGCGGAAGCGTATCGGTGATGGTGTGCCATCCGGCCTTGCTGCCCACGAAAATGTGTCGCTCCGGCACCACACCCGGGTCGTCGTCCAGTGTGCCGAGCGCAATCGTGAGGTTGGCGGTGTCGCGGTCGAAGCGGGTGAGGATGGGGGAGCCACAGGTGCTGCAGAAGCCCTTGTGCTCGCCGGGCGAGGATTCGTAGTAGCGAATGGTTTCGGCGCCCGCTGTCAGCTCGAGCTCTGCGGTGCGCACCCGCGCTCGGCTCTTGAAGGCCGCACCGTGGTACTTGCGGCACATCGAGCAGTGGCAGTTGAGAATGTCGAAGAGCGCGCCGCTGATACGAAAGCGCACGCGGCCGCAGAGGCAGCTACCGCGTACGTTCACGATGCGATCCCCTTTTCCGGTGCCGGGTCGTGAGCAGTCTGCGACTGCGCCCACTGTGGTGGGCGCTTGGCGAGAAATGCCGCCGTGCCTTCGCGGAAATCCGCTGCACCGGCTGCCAGGCCGAAATGGTCGGCGCCGAGCCGCAGCGCGGCATCGAGGGGCAGCTCCATGCCGCGCTGCAGGGCGTCGCGGGTCAAGCGCAGCGCGTGCGGCGCGCCAGCGTGGACGCGCGTCAGCAGCTCCTCGCATGCGGAATGCAGCATGTCCGCCGATACCGCCCGATGGATCAGGCCCATCGTCAGCGCCTCCTCGGCCGTGATCGTATCCCCGGTCAACAGCAACTCGGTCGCCCGCGTGCGGCCGACGAGACGAGGCAGGCGACTGGTGCCGCCGAAACCGGCGACGGCGCCGATACGGACTTCCGGGTGGCCCAGACGTGCGCCCTGGACGGCGATACGGAAGGTGCAGGCTTCGGCGATCTCCAGCCCGCCACCAAGGGCATGGCCGTTGATCGCCGCGACCTCGATCTTCTCGGTGAGCGCAACCGCCGTCCGGGCATAGGCACGGACCTCGGCTGGCGCGGCCGCGGACAGATAAGCGATGTCGGCGCCCGCCGAGAATGCGGCTTCGCCCGCACCGGTCAGCACGACGGATCGCGCGTCCGGAACCGCCGCGGCCTGGTCGAGGCGCGCATCGAGCTCGCGCAGCATTTCCGGCGAAAGCGCGTTGCGAGCACATTCGTTGTTGAGCGTCAGCCAGGCATTGCCGTTGTGGATGCGGTACTGCACTTCAGCTTGCGACATGCGGTTGCTCCGGTTGATGTGTCCAGTTGGCGCGAAGTAGTGCGCTGGTCCGGGGTGTGGTCAGAATCCGTACGTGATGGAGACGGTGACGCGGTCCCGTTGGTCGAACTGGCCGAAGCGGCCGTTCGAGGGGCCGTAGAAGACATCCGCGCCCAGGCGCAGCACGAGGTCCGCGCGGTAGTCGTAGCTCAGGCTGGCGCGCAGCAGGCCATCGCCGGCATTGATGTCGTGAATGAGCTGGCTGCGCAGCGTCAGCGTTTCGTTGCGGAAGCTGCGCTCTACGAGCTGGGTGACATCCCATTCGACGCGGTCGCGCGTCGCCGCTCCCTCGGACAGGTCCACCCAGCTGGCGAAGAGCTGCGCGGAGACGATGGTGTCGCTCAGACCCATCCAGTCGAGGCCGAGCACGGCCGAGGCCTCGCGGCTGTCGATGACGCCATCGGCGTCCCGCGGGTCGGCGGCGATGAGGCGGCGGTGCGTGGCGTAGGCCAGCTCGCTGCGCAGCGTGAAGTCGCCGATGGCATTGGCGGCTGAGCCGCCGACGGTATGCGTGCGGTAGTAGCGCGGCGTGACCGTGATGCCTTCGTCCGCGGCGGCGCGCGGAAAGGCCGGGCGGTCGACGTAGTGGTAGAGATAGTTCAGCGTCAGATCCCAGCCGCCGATGAAGGCCGACAGCTGGGCACCGGCATCGCCGTCCGCGAGGCGGTTGCGCGGCGCATCCGCGGGCTGCTGTCGTACGCGGACGCCGGGCGGAGGTACCGGCACCAGCTCCGGGGCGGTGATGGCGAAGGCGCCATCGGGTGGCGGCAGCGCGTCCACGGTCACATCCGGTATCGCGATCAGCTGCGCCTGCCAGACCGGCCCCAGCGGGAACTCGGCGCGCAGCGACCACTGCGGGATCCGCGAGTCCTCGAAGTCGGGCAGGATGAATTCGCGGAAGCTCTGCGGATTGATTCGGTCCAGCAGCTTGAGGCCGTCGGCCTTGCCCCAGACGATCTGCTGCTTGCCGGCCCGCAGATAGAGCGGGCCCAGGTAGATGTCGGCGTAGAGCTCGCGCAGCGCGAGCTCGCCGTTGCTGCCCAGCGCATGCGGCCGGCTCCAGGCGTCGTAGCTGTCACGGTCGAGGCGGCCGGGCTCGAGTCGGTCGAGAGCATCCGTACGCAGTCGTGCGACGGCAGTCACGTCGAAGCCCCACGGGCTGCGCCATTCCAGGTCCGGCAGCAGCGTGAGCTCGGCCTTCTGGCCGTGGCCGTCCGTGGTCTGCACGGCCGTGGCCACCTCCGCCGTGCCGCCCAGCCGCCAGCCGGCCGCCGCCACGCTTGGCGTCACGGCGAGCAGCAGCCAGGGAAGCCACCCCCGCATCAGTAGCGCAGGCCTCGCGACAACGCGCGCTGCTTGAAGGCGCTGTCGTCGATGTCGAGGCCGTACTCGACATTGGATATCGCCAGCCGTGTGCTGTGACCGGTCTTGTGGTTGTCGACCGTGATCTCGTGCACCGTCCAGATGTCCTGGACCTTGCGGAAATCCGAGAAGTGCACGGTCTTCAGCCGGTTGCCCTGCAGGTCCCGGTTCTCGGCCTTGCGGATGGTCGCGCTGTCGGGCGCGACATACCAGCGCGCGCGGCTGTAGCCCAGCTCCTCGGCGATGCGCTCGCTGACCGGCTCGCCTTCGACGACGATGACGGCGGTGCCGTCGACCGTGTCGCGACCGACGGTTTCGAAGCGCCAGTCGCTGAGCGAAACCTTGCTCTGCCGCTTGAGGTCCTCGTAGGTCAGATCCGTGCCGAGGAAATAGTCGCCGCGATCGGAGGCCGAGATGCGCCGCGTCTTGCGCGCTGCCGGCAGGTAGAGCCACTGGTCGTCGTCGCGCTCGGGATCGGCGTAGTCGTAGGTCAGGAAGGCGGTGCCGCGGATGTTGCTCGGCTCGCGGTAGAACAGCACCTGCTTCTTGTCGTCGCCTTCGTAGCGCCGCAGGGTGACGGCCTCCTGTTCGCGGCTGCGCCCGTGGCGGTCTGTGAGTACGAAGCGGATGCGCGACTTCCGGGTGACGCCCTCATCGCGTGCGTCGACGGCGGCCATCAGCTGCGGGCCTGCGGGCAAGGTGTCCTGCGCCTGTGCGACGGCGGCGGCCGCGAGGGCGGCGAGCAGGAAGAGGGGGCGCAGGCGGGCAAGGCCGCGCTGCTGCTGCGGATGGGTGGGCATGGATGCGTCCTCCGATGCGGTGGCGGGAAACAGGCGCTGCGGGCCGATGAGGGCGAGCAGCGCCGGCAGTGCGGTGAGGCTGGCGGCGAAGCTGGTGAGGACGGCGACGGCCACCAGCAGGCCGAAGTCCTGCAGTGGCGGCACCGAGGAACTCATCAGCACACCGAAGCCCAGCGCGAGGGCGAGCAGGTTGAAGAGCAGCGCGCGCCCGGTGGTCGGGAACAGAGCGGCAACGGCCTCCGGGTAGCTCGCCCCCTGCTCGCCGATCAGATGGCGCAGCCGATCCAGCGTGTGTATGGCGAAGTCCACTCCCAGCCCGATGGCGATGGCCGCGAACATGGAAGTACCGATGCCCAGCCAGATGCCGGCATAGCCCATCACGGCGAAGACCATCAGCACCGCGAAGGCCACCGGCAGCGTCGCCAGCAAGCCGAGCACGAAGGAGCGGAAGAACAGTGCCGAGGCGAAGAGGACCAGGGCGAGGGCGAGCGCCATGCCGTTGCGGGTGCTGTCGGCCAGCGGTGCCAGCCAGGAGTGCGCCAGCTCCAGCGCGCCGGTGGCCGTACCGCGCATCGCCTCGGTGTTGAAGTGTTCGCGCAGGTGGTTTTCCAGGCCGGTGACGATGGGCGCGGTCGCGCGGAAATCGTCGTGCCGCATCTGCCCGCGGATGTGGGCGCGGCGATAGTCGTAGTCGACCCACTCCTGGAAGTCGGTGGGCGCGCCGGAGGCCGAGTAGAGCAGGAAGTACTGCGCGATCAGTTGCGCGTTGTCGGGTATGCGGTAGTAGGCCGGGTCGTCGCCATTGAAGGCGCGATGCATCTGCTTGATGAAGTCGACGATGGAGGTGGTGTTGCGCAGGCCGCCCTCGGTCTCCATCCATGTCTGAAGCCGGTCGATGCGGCGCAGCTTCTCGGGATCGAAGAGCGCCTCGCGCGCGTCCGTCTCGATGGCGACGTCGAGGTAGTAGGTGCCGTCGAAGCGCGCGTTGATGGCGCGGTCGGCCGCGCGCAGCGGGTTGCCCTGCTCGAAGCTGTGGATGCGCTGATCGTTGAAGACGACCTGACCGGCGCCGACCGCGCCGGCGACGGCCAGCGCCGCCGCGGCGGCAACCGTGGCGCGGGGATGGCGGCCGACGATGCGACGCATGCCACGCATCAGGCGGCTCGACGCGTCCGGTGTCGTGTCGGCGGTCGTTCGCAGCGCGCGCGAGGGCCGCGGGCGGAACAGCGACAGCAATGCCGGGAGCAGCAGCAGCGACCACAGCCAGGCGGCGCCGACGCCCAGTGCGGCGAACAGACCGTAGGACTGCATGGGCGGCAGATCAGCCGCGATGGCCAGGCCGAGGAAGCCGGCAGCGGTGGTGGCGGTGGTCAGTGTCACCGGCCGCCACATCGCGGCCATCGCGCGTGCCACCGCCTCCTTCGCCGCGATGCCGGGTTCGCGCGCGATCTCCTCGTAGTACTGCCCGAAGATATGGATGCTGTCGCAGACCGCGATGCCGATCAGGATCACCGGTAGCGAATTGGTAATGACGTAGATCGGCACGCCGGCCGCTGCCATGGCGCCCAGGCCCGTCGCCACCGTGCCCAGCACGACCACGTTGGGCAGCAGCACCCCGGACAGGCTGCGATAGGCCAGCAGCAGCACCAGGGTGATCAGCACCGCGGCCACCGGGTTCAGGCGGCTGGCGTCGGCACTGATGTACTCCGACAGATAACCGCTGACCGCGCCCTGGCCGGCGACATGGATGCGGTCGCCCGGTCCGGCGACGCCGGCCTCGCGCGCCTGTTCGGCGAGTGCGCGCAGGGCGAAGTAGACGTCCGTGGCGGCCGACTCGTCCAGCAGTTCGGCGACGATGAGGGTGCCGCTGCCGTCGCGCGCGACCAGATTGCCGAGATAGAGCGGGAAGCGCTGCAGCTGCTGCCAGACGGCCTGCGCGGCCTCCGGTGTTGCCGGCGGCGCTTCCCAGAAGGGTTCGACCAGCATGCCGTCCTGGGTGCCCCGGATGTCGTTCTCGGTGGCCAGGCTCGTGATCCGCTCGGGGTCGATGCCCTCGACCTCGGCGATGCGCTCGCTGAGCCACTGCACCAGGCGCAGGGATCGCGGATTGAAGACGCCCGTGTCGCCATCGTTGATGACCGCCACCACCATCGGGTCCTTCAGGCCGAAGGTCGCCTCGACCTGGTCGCGGTAGGTCAGCGATGGGCTGCCATCCGGCACGAAGGCTTCCGGGGTCGTGTCCTTCTCCAGGCTGGTGAGTTGCGTCGCCAGCGCGGCGATGACCGCGACGCACATGACGATCACCAAGGCCCGGAAGCGAAGTGCGGCGAGAAAGAAGCGGTATGCGTGGTTATTCATGGAACTACCTGTCGGCCGGTAGGGAAAGCGGTCAAAAAAGGGATCAGTCCGCCAGGTGCAACTGCTGCAAGCTGCGTCGGCACAGTCGTTCGAAGAGCGAAGCGTTGCCACGCGCACGCGCGGTAACGATCGCCCCCTGGACGCTGGCGATCACCCACGTCGCGATCTCTTCCGGGTCTTGCGATTCCCCGGTGGCATCGCCCGCCTGAGCGGCAATGAGCGCCTGCTTCACGAATCGGTGCTGCGCGTCGAACAGGCGATTCACGGCCATGCGCACTGCATCGCCGAGGTGCGGCCAGGCGGCGGTAAAGGCGCCCCCCGGGCAGAGCTTGTCTCCGGCCTGCAGACGGTCGCGATAGAAGTCGAAGCAGTAGGCCTGCAGCCGAACCATCGGAGGCTCGTGCTCGAATCGGCGCGCCCAGTTTCCGAAATCCTCCGCGGCCCGATCGAGCATCGCCACGGCCAGCGCTTCCTTTGTCTCGAAGTGATGGTAGATGCTCGCCTTGCGGATGCCCACGCGCTCCGAGACATCGCGGAACGTCAGGCCGTAGTAGGACGCGTCCTGTACCAGCAGCCTCGCCGCTTCGACGATCGCTTCACGTGTGTTGGTGGGGTTCATTAGCCTACCTTACGACAGGTAGTTTCGCCCGTCAATCCGCGAACCCGCTGCTTCATCGCGCTGCCTAGGCGATGCGCGTCGAGAAGAAGTCGACGAATGCGCGCACCCGGGGGGCGAGCAACTGCGAATGCGTGAACAGGATGGAGACGGGTTGCGGGGACGGCATGACATCGTCGAGGACCGACTGCAATGCCCCGGACGCGAGGTGCTCGCGAACCCGATAGGTCGGTACGTAGATGAGCCCCGCCGCTCCGATTCCTGCGCCGACGAGTGCATCGGCATCGTCGACCGCGATCGGCCCTTCCGGGCGCCATCGCACGGTCTTGCCCTCGGAATGGAACTGCCATCGGAAGGGGGTGGCTGTACCCGGATAGCGGAAGTGCACGCATCGATGATCGCGAAGGTCATCGAGGGATGCGGGGACGCCATGCATGCGGAAGTAGTCGGGCGATCCGCATACCCGATAGTGGACGTGACCGGCGGCACGCGCCACGAGCCGGCTGTCGGTGAGCGCACCGATACGTACCGCCACATCGATGTTCTCCTCGACGAGATCCACGCGTCGGTCGGTAAACGCGATGTCGAGGCGCAGTTGCGGGTACTGGTGCTGGAACGCGCCGAGCAGCGGCGCCACGCAGCAGCGGCCGAAGACCATCGGAAGGCTGACCCGCAGAGAGCCCGAAGGCGCCTTTCCCGCTCCCTGAGCGGCGTGCTTCGCGGCTGCGAGCGCGTCGAGGATCTCGCGCGTCTGCTCGAGGAACACCTCTCCCTCCTCGGTCAGTCGCAGCTGCCGGGTCGTGCGCGCGAACAGACGAATACCGAGTTCGTGCTCCAGGCGGTCGACGGCACGACTCACTGCGGATGGCGACTGTCCCAACTGCCTGGCGGCGGCACTGAAGCTGTCGTGCCGCGCGGTCTCGACGAAGGCGGTCAGGGAAATCAGATCCACAAGCTTTGCCATAAACGCACAAGTGAATTGCATAGAGCCGCATTTATCCGTCAAACGCAAGCGTCTAGGGTTCGCCGAATCACTGGCACGAGGCGAGGCACGCATGGCATCGACATCGAACCCATCCTGGCAAATGAACGCATACGGATTGGAGAATCTCGCTCTGCATGACGGACCCATGTCCGTTCCGGGGCCGCAGGAACTGCTTGTCCGCGTGCGCGCGGTTTCGCTGAATTATCGCGACCTGCTGGTCGCCGAAGGGGCGCTGCAACAGGTCACGGAGTTTCCATTCGTCCCCGCATCGGACGCTGCGGGCGAGGTGGTCCGCCTGGGGGAGCACGTGTCGCGTCATCGCGTTGGCGATCACGTGATCAGCCATTTCCATACGCGCTGGATGGATGGCGATCTGCCCGCAGAACCCCATCTGCACGGCGACACGCTCGGTGCTCCGCTGGCCGGCGTGCTGAGTCGATACGTCTGCTTGCACGAGGACTGGGTGTTGCCCGCTCCCTCCGGGCTTTCCGCTCGTGCTGCCGCGACCCTTCCGATCGCTGCTCTCACGGCCTGGTCCGCGTTGTTCGAGCAAGGCGGGCTCCGTCCGGGCGAGACCGTTCTCGTGCAGGGTACCGGCGGGGTGTCATTGTTCGCGCTTCAGTTCGCCAAGGCGGCCGGTGCGCGCGTCATCGTGACCTCCAGCGATGACGAGAAGCTCCGGCGCGCGTGCCGCCTGGGAGCGGATGACGCCATCAACTACACGTGCCACCCCGATTGGCATGAGGAGGTCCTGCGCATCACCGACGGGCATGGCGCCGACGTCAACGTCGAGACCGTGGGCGGTCGGAACCTGAGGAAGTCGTCCGCGGCCGCCGCATTGAACGGCCGCATCGCGCTCATCGGGTTTCTGGATGGCGCGGATGCCGCGGTCGACCTGCCGCCGGTCCTCCTCAAGCGATTGCGGATCGCGGGGGAGACCGTAGGCCACCGTCGCAGCTTCGAGCGCATGCTCAGGGGAATCGTTGCCGCTGGCATCGAGCCCGTCATCGACAGCGTGTTGCCCTTTGCCGAAGCACCCGGTGCGTTCGACCGACTGCGCAGGGGGCCCTTCGGGAAAGTGGTGATTGATGGGCCGACGGAGGCGTGAGCAGCCGACGCGCCGGTTACGGGGGCGCGGGAATGGCGCGACAGCGCCCCGGCCGGGGGTACGGCGCGCAGGAGGCTATCGGTCCATGGCCCTTGTCGCGGCGGGCGGTCGTCGGTCTCAGGGCGTACTGCAACCCCGCGCCACCATCACGAAGCCGCTGAAGGGTGCCATCGTGACCGTCGGTTCGGCATCGGCGAGCGCGCTGGCCTGGATGGCGTGGCCATCGTGCCCGGGCGGTGCGGTGTCGGTGTACAGCGTGGTCGCGGCGTCGGCGCAGCCCAGTTCGGCGAGGTCGAGCCGGACGGTGCGGGTGGCGCCTTCCGGTGGGGTGTAGTTCGGACTGCTGGTGTCGGAGGTGGGCGCGATGAAGCGTGTCTCGCCGTTGATGCCGCCGATGTACCAGTCCGCGCCGGCGCGGCGCGCGACCACGGCGTGGGTCCCGATGGCGCCTTCGAGTAGGCGGGATTCATCCCATGCCGCGGGCACGGTGGCGAGGAAGTCGCGGATCGGCTCGGGCAGGCCGGAGTAGCCGACCTCGTCGTCGGACATGGTGCGGAGGCCGGCCTGGTAGGTGATCATCAGCGCGAGCTCGTGCGCGGGGGTGGTCCGCCGCGGGTTCGACTCGGGGTTGGGCTCTGCGAAGAGGATGCCACCGAAGTCGAAGGTCCCGAGGATGCCGCGCAGCAGGGTCTGGGTGACGTGCAGCTCCGGCACGCGGTCGGCGGAGGCGCCGGAGCCGCGGTAGACCTGCGAGGAGACACCGCCCTCGTAGCCGACGAGGTTCGGCCAGGTGCGCTGCAGGCCGCGCGGCACGGTGACGTTGTGGAAGGACACCATCAGCCGGTGCTCGGCGGCGGCGGCGAGGATGGCGCGCCGGCGCGCGATGCTGTCCTGCTTGTCCGATTCCCACTTGTCGATCTTCACGCCGGCGACACCGATGTCGGAAAGCATCGAGAAGATGCGCTGCGTAGACAGTGCGCTGGCGAAGCGGGTCTGGTTGTACCAGACGAAGAGGCGCAGGCCGCGCTGGGCGGCTTCGTCGACCAGGCGCTGCAGCAGGTTGCGGTCGCCGAGCAGGATCATCGGGATGCCGTTGTCGTCGACCATCAGCTCCCAGTCGGAGTCGACCAGCACGTAGGACCAGCCCAGTTCCTCGGCGACGTCCATGTACTGCCGGATGCGCGGCAGCGTGGTCAGGCTGGTTTCCTTGATGTAGTCGAAGACCGATGTGCCGGGCACGATCCACGAGGTGTCGACGATGCGCTGCGGCTCGGCGAGGTCGGTCTCGGCGGTGGTGCGGTAGATGGCCGGTAGATCGGAGCCGACCGCCACCCAGCGCCACGGCGACACCCAGGTGCCTTCCTGGCGCGGAGCGCCGCGGCCCGGGCCGTTGTCGGTGTCGAGCGGGAAGGCGACGCTGAAGACCGCGGCGGGCGTGCCGCCGGCGTCCACGATCGGGACCTCCGCCGCCAGATGCGTGTGCGGCCAGTCTGCCGCGCCCAGCGTCTCGGAGAGCAGCAGCCACTGCGGGTCGCCGTCGGCGTCCGCGTTCCGCAGCAGCATCGGGTAGGCCCAGCCGGCGGGCGTGGGTGCGGCGGTGCCGATGGGCGGGTAGCCGGGCGCGCCGCGTTCGAGGTACATCTCCTGCGACTTGGGCGATTCCGGCGTCTGGCGCTGCGCGATCTGCATGCCGCCGCCGGTCGGCACCGGGACGGGGAAGGTGCTGAGCTCGGACCGCACCTCCTGCGGGCCGTCGCCCTCGACGCGGTAGCGGAAGGCAAAGCCGGTGTCCCAGACCCGCATCTGGATCTCCATCACCGGGCCGTCGTCGGCAGCACGCACGAACCAGGAGCGTTCCGTGGCGGTGGCGGCGACCCGCGACTGGCGGCCGGCGACCAGGGTGTAGTCCTGCGTGATGCGGCGTGGCTGGCTCGGCGGTGTGGCCCAGGTCAGCGCGCTGCCGAAATCGGCGGCATCGGTGATCAGCCCCAGGCGGCCTTCTGACAGCAGTGGCGCTCCGTCGCGCAGCACGTCGTAGCGCAGCGCGCCGTCGACCAGCGTGACTTCCGCGCTGATGGTGCCGCCGGGCGACGCCACGCCGTCGCGCGGGGTGATCGGCGCGTCGGTGGTGCGGCCGTCGTCACTGCCGCAGGCGCCGAGGGCGGCGATCAGCAGCAGGAGGGTGATGCGGGGAAACAGCCTGCGTCCGTGCGACACCGCGGCGCGCTCCATGGGGCGGAAGGAAGCGCGGCAGCATGCCGGGCCCGCGTGTCACGGCGATGACCGCCCGGTGGTTGCCCCCTCAGCGTTTCGGCATGGCCTGCTGCCGGGCATCCTCGAGCCGGTAGATGATGCCCTCGGATTCGTCGTCGATCAGCGTGAAGGTGCCCGCCAGCATCACCGGTTCCCACTGCATGCTGATGCCTTCGGTCATGCGGATCTCGACTGCGCCGGCCGGGCCGCCCGGCACGTGGAAGAAGCACGACGGTGGAGTGGACACCAGCAGGAAGCGGCGCTGCTTCTCGGCGGTTTCCAGCGGCAGCATGAAGCCAGCCAGTCTCACCGCTTCGCCGTCGAGCGCACGTGCCTCCGCCGAGAAGATGACGTTCAGCGTGTAGTCGCTGCGGTACTGCACCCGGCTGCCGAGGAGCGTCTTCCACGGGGTGACGCCGTCGATCTCGTCGAACCCCTGCCAGTCGAGTGCTTCCTGCGCGATGACGTTGAGCCCGATCTCCGAGGCTTCCTCGCCCCATCGCACGGTGACGGTATCGGCGCCGGTCCGGCTCGGCCGGATGCCGAAGGTGGCCTCGCCGATCTCGTCGGTCTCGGCGCGCGGCGCGGTCATGAGCTCCGTCTCGCGCGCGGTCGACACCGACAGCGTCTCGCCCTCGATGGGCTCGCCGGCCGCATCGATCAGGCGGGCGGTGACGTAGACGGTGGTGCCCGCGATGACGTCCACCATCCAGCCACCGTCGCCGGTGTCGTAGGCCCCTTCGTTGTACAGCACGATCTCCGCGCCGTCGGGTGGCGGGGTGGTGGGCACGGCGTTCTCGCTACCCGCCGGCGGGGGCTCGGCAGCGAGCTCGGCGGCGGTGAGACCGCCATCGCCGGCAGTCGGTGCTGGCTGCGCGGGGGTGACCTCCGGCGCGGGCGCGGCAGGCAGCGCGGCCTCATCGGGCGACTGCGAGCACGCCGCCAGGAGGCCGGCGATCAGAAGGATGGAAAGGTGGGTCTTCATGCCGATTTCAGAACGCTTGCAACGTCACTCCGGTAGGCGCGGATCGCGGGCAGCAATGCCGCCAGTGCCCCGACGACCACGCCGTAGCAGAGCAGCCATCCTTCTCTCGGCACCCAGTGTGCGCCACTGAGCCCGTCGGTGGCCGCGAAGTCCAGCCACTGGCCGATGCTGCTGGCAGTGCCGTGCCCCAGCGCCAGCCCGGCCATCGCCCCCGCGCTGCTCAGCAGCATGCCCTCGATGAGCAGGCTCAGCAGCACCTCGGCGCGCGTCGCGCCCAGGCTGCGCAGCAGCGCCAGCTCGTATCGGCGGGCTTCGAGCGCGTGGTAGAGCGCGATGAAGACCCCCAGGCTCGCGGTGACGACCAGGACCCACGCGAAGGCGCGGAAGCCGTCGATGCCGACCCCGAGCAGCTGCAGCATGCGGCTGGTCTGCTCCGCGGGCGAAGCCGCCTGCAGCGGTGACTGGCTGTTGATCAGCCGCGGCAGCCGCGTGGCGGCGAAGGGGGTGGCGTAGTCCAGCAGCATGCTGGTGATCTCGGGTGCCTCGGGCTCGGCGTCGCCGTGGATGGCCCAGACGCTCTGCACGCTGGTCAGCACCAGCCGGTCGATCACGGTGCCCGTGGGCGCGAGGATGCCGACGACCCGGTAGCGGTTGTCATCGTGCACGTGGCCGCCGGCGGCAAGACCGTGCACGCCCGCGAATCCGCTGCCCACCGAAAGGCCACGCGCGGCGACGTCGGCACCCACGGTGACCTCGCCGCGTTCGGTCCACAGCCGGCCGGTCCGGAGCTCCGCGTCATAGACCGCGGGGTAGGCGTGCGTGGTCCCCACGATGCGGAAGCCGCGCCAGGAGTCGCCCAGTGCCAGCGGGATGGCGCCGCGCACCATGGGGTGCTCGGCCCAGCGCTCGGCCTCGGCCAGCGGGATGTTCCCGGTGGGGATGTCGGCGTGGTAGATCGCCGACAGCACCAGCTGTGTCGGGCTGCCCTTGGCGCCGAGGACAAGGTCGATGCCGGCGGCGTCCTGCGTCATGCGTTGACTCAGGTGATGGCCGAACAGCAGCAGCAGCACGATGGTCGCCATGCCGACCGCCATCAGCGCGGTGTTCAGTGCCGCCGCCAGCTTGTCGCGCATGATGTTGGCCCAGGCCAGCGACAGCAGGGTCATGCGGCTGCCGCCTCCGGTGCCTGCAGGAGGGTGGCGGACGGGAACCGGTCGCGCAGGCGCTGATCGTGCGTCACCACCAGCAGGGTGGCGCCTTCGCGCTCGCTGGCCGTGCGCAGCAGCTGGATGACCTCGCGGGCATTGGCGTCGTCCAGGCTCGAGGTGGGCTCGTCGGCCAGCAGGATGCGCGGCTGGTTGATCAGCGCCCGGGCGATGGCGACGCGCTGGGCCTCGCCGTGCGACAGCTCGGCGGGCATGGCGTCGGCGCGGTGCGCCAGCCCGAGCGCGTCCAGCAGCGCCAGCGCGCGCGCCCGGTCCGGCGGCTTGCGTCCGAAGTGACGCGCCAGCGCCAGGTTGCGCAGTACCGATACCGCGCTGACGAGATGCAGGCGCTGGAAGATCAGGCCGATGTTGCGGCCGCGGAAGCGGTCGCGCTGTGCGTTCGAGAGCGCGCGAAGATCCTGGCCGTCGACGCGGATGCTGCCGGCGTCCGGGAGCATGAGTCCGGCCAGCGCGTGCAGCAGGGTGGTCTTGCCGCAGCCGGAAGGGCCCAGCACCAGATGCTGCGCGCCGGCTTCCAGCGACAACGCGTCCAGCGACAGGACGGCCCGGTCGCCGTAGTGGTGGCGGACAGCGCTTGCTTCGATCAGCGCGGACATTGTGTTACTTTATAACATATGAACAGGAAGGCCTCACCCGACGCGCGCTCCTGGCTCGACTGGTTCGGCGTTGCCGTTGCATCCGGTTGCGCCGTGCACTGTCTTCTGCTGCCGCTGTGGCCGTTGATCGGCATGGCGCTTCTCGCGGATCCGGCGGTCGAGCGCGGAGCACTGATCGCGTCCGCGCTGCTCGCCACGGTTGCCATCGGTCACGGCGCCTGTGCGCGTCACCGCAGGGTGTTCCCGGTGATCGTCATGGTAGCCGGTTTCGCGCTCTATCTCGGCAAGGACGCCATGGGCGAAACGGCCGAGCCCTTCCTGCTCGCAGTAGGCGCGGCGCTGGTGTCGTGCGCGCATCTGATGAACCTGCGCTGCCACCGCGCCGGCACGACTCAGTGATCGTGATGCGCGTCGCCCTCGGTCGGATGGCCGTCCCCGGCATCGTGGACGTGGACCTCGCGCGACACGGTCAATAGCTGTTCGTCCCGCCGTTCGATGGCCAGGTCGAGGGCCAGCGCGCCGGTCGTGTCCCACGTCAGTTCCGGAGCGCGAACGACGATGCGGTAGCCGCCGCCCGGTACGCGCAGCGTCCCGCCTGCCTCGACCGCGATGACGGCCGCATCCGGACCGGACTCGTGCAGGATGACCGTCTCCGCGCTGTGCTCGACGTGCGCGCCCACCAGCCGGACGGCCTCGTCGGTGTCGTTGTGGAGCACGAGGTGGGCGTGGGCATGTCCAGCCTCGCCGGGGCGCTCGATCCATGCATCCGCGATGGTGACCGAGCCCGACGAACCCGAGCACGCGGCGAGGAATGCGCACACGACCATCGGGGCGGCGGCGAGCAGGAGGCGCGGGAAGGGCTTCATGGCGTCAGGCTCCACGGCGGGTTCGGAATGGATGTCGGTGCGGCTCATGCATCGGCGTCGCCGGCGGTCCATGACGGAAAGGGGTCGGGCAGGCCGGCCCAGCCCGCCGGTCCGGCATCGATCTCTTCCGGCGTCAGCAGCGCGCCGTCGAGGCGGGTGCGGATGGTCGGTTCATCCAGCCCCTGGCCGATGAATACCAGTTCCTGGCGGCGGTCGCCGAAGCGGCCCCAGCTGCGGGCCGCCATGCGTTCGCGCCAGCCGGGTTCGTCGGGCCAGTGTTCGGTCGGGACCGCAGCCCACCAGTAGCCGGCGGGCCCGTGGCGCACCACGCCGCCGGCCTGCGACCACTGCCCGGCGATGTCGAAGCGCGTCGCCAGCCAGAAGAAGCCCTTGGAGCGCAGCAGATTGCCCGGCCAGTCGCCGCTCAGCACGGCGTCGTGGAAGCGCTGCGGGTGGAAGGGGCGGTCGGCGCGGTAGACGAAGCTGGCGATGCCGTACTCCTCGGTCTCCGGCACATGGCTGCCGCGCATCTCCTGCAGCCAGCCCGGCGCGGCGGCGGCGCGCTCGAAGGAGAAGCGGCCGGTGTTCAGCAGCCGGTCGATGGGCACGCGCCCGAAGCTGGCGGGCACGATCTCGGCATGACGGTTGAGCTGGCGCAGCACCGCGGTCAGTCGCTCGCGCTCGGCGCTGCCCACCAGCTCCATCTTGTTGAGCACGATGACGTCCGCGAACTCGACCTGATCGACCAGCAGGTCCGCGACCGTGCGCGTGTCCTCCTCGCCGAGGCTCTGCCCGCGCTCGGCGAGATCGTCGGCCCGATCGAGATCGACCGTGAAGTTCACCGCATCGACCAGCGTCACCATGGTGTCCAGCCGCGCCACATCGGACAGGCTGTGGCCAGCCTCGTCGCGGAAGGTGAAGGTCTCGGCCACCGGCAGCGGCTCCGAGATGCCGGTGGATTCGATCACCAGCGCGTCGAAGCGCCCCTCGCGCGCCAGGCGCCCGACCTCCACCAGCAGATCCTCGCGCAGCGTGCAGCAGATGCAGCCGTTGCTCATCTCCACCAGCTTCTCGTCGGCGCGGTTCAGATCGACCTCGCGCTGAACCAGGTCGGCGTCGATGTTGACCTCCGACATGTCGTTGACGATGACCGCGACGCGGCGATCCTCGCGGTTGTGGAGGATGTGGTTCAGCGTGGTGGTCTTGCCGGCGCCGAGAAAGCCGGAGAGGACGGTGACGGGCAGGGTCATGGCGGAATAAAATATGTTATAACATCACAATTATGGCATTCGGCCCGGATCGTGGCAATCCGCACGTGCCGGTGTGTGCGCGTCGGCTGACCGACGCCGGGCCTCGAGGAGCAATATGACGAAGACGGCAGCCGGCACGGCTACGGCCCATGACGGAGCGACGCGCCATGGGCGCTGACAGCAGGCGCCTGCAGGCGGAAGGGGCGCAGCGTCCGCCGCCCAGCCGCGCCGAGGCCGAGGCGGCGGTCGAGACACTGATCCGCTGGGCCGGCGACGAGCCGTCGCGCGAGGGGCTGCGCGACACGCCGCAACGCGTGGTGCGCGCCTACGAGGAATTCTTTGCCGGCTACCGAGAGGGCCCCGAAGCGCTGCTGTCGCGCACCTTCGAAGACGTCTCGGGCTACCGCGACATCGTCCTGCTGCGCGACATCCGGCTGGAATCGCACTGCGAACACCACATGGTCCCGATCATCGGCACGGCCCATGTCGCTTATCTGCCGGATCGGCGCGTGGTCGGCATCAGCAAGCTGGTGCGCGTGGTGCACGCGCTCGCGCGCCGGCTGCAGACGCAGGAGACGCTGACCGCGCAGATGGCGGACGCCATCGAGGTCGCGCTCGCACCCCGCGGTGTCGGCGTGATCGTCGATGCCGCCCACCAGTGCATGACGACCCGCGGCGTGCGCCAGCCTGGCGTATCCACCGTGACCACCGCCTTCAGGGGCGAGTTCGAATCCCGCGAGTGCCTGCAGGACAGGCTATGGCGCCTGCTCGGCTGAAAGGCCCTGCGTGCCTTCGAAGCGCGCCAGGTCGTCGGCCGCGGTCTCCGCGATCCAGTCGGCAACAGCGCGGAAGCGCCGGATGCGGGCGGCATCCTTGTGCCGAAGCAGCCACATCTCGCGCGTCACTTCCGGTTCCGGACTGAGCCGGGTCAGGCGGGCCGACTCGGCGAGGAAGCACGGCAGCAGCGCCAGTCCGAGGCCGGCCTCGCAGGCGCGCTGCAGCGTGCGCACCGAACGCGCGCGCAGGCGCGGCGGGGACTCGGGCTTCAGCGCCGCAAGCCAGCGCATCTCGCTGATGTCGGCGAGCTCCTCGCTGAAGGCCAGCCATGGCAGCTCGCGCCATCGTTCGCGCGGTGTGTCGCGGAACGACGGGGCGCCGTAGACGGCCATGCCGATCCGGCCGATGCGCCGCATGATCAGTGCGGCGTCCCGGCGCGGCCGCGCGATGCGGATGGCGATGTCGGCCTCGGCCCGGGTGAAGGACAGCGCACGGTTGTCCTCGATGAGCTGGAAGGCGAGCTCGGGATGGCGCGTGGACAACCGGTCGAGTGCGGGCGTCAGCCACTCCGAGATCAGGGCGTCCACCGAGGTGATGCGCACCGTCCCGGCCACGCGCTCGCTCTCGTTGCGGGTGGTGTCGACCAGCCGGTGCACGTCGCCGTGGATGCGGCGCGCGCCCGCGATGAAGGTCCGGCCGGCATCGGTCGGGCGGTAGCCGCCCGGGCCGCGGATGAAGAGCCGGCTCCGAAGCTGTCCCTCGGCGGCGGTCAGGCGTCGGCTGACGGTCGAGACATCGATGCGCAGCGCCTCCGCGGCCCGGCTCATCGAGCCGGTGTCGGCAAGCGCCAGCAGCACGGGGATGTCGTTCCAGTCGAAGGCGGGCGATTTCCGGGCCATGGCGATCAGCACGAATGCAAGTCCAATTTGCATTCTTGCAGCTTCCTCGGTGCGCGACGCACGGTTAACGTACCGGCACCAACCCTTCGCGGAGGCTGTCGGCCATGACCATGCACGCGGCACGGACCGGAGTGACCAGCCCGTCGCGGAGCGGCATCGGGCACTGCTGCGCGGCGCATGCACCGGATGGCCTGCGCGCGGCGATGGTCGCCGCCTCCGGCGACGAATCCCCGGTTACGCACCCCGGCACGCTCAGGCCGAAGGCCATCGTCCGCGACTATCCGTTGATCGACGAGCTGCTCGATGCGCGTCGTGCCATCTTCGGCGGCGACGATCAGGAAGCCGTGTTCCGCGGCTACCGCAGCCACGCCTATCACATCCTCAACTTCGCGCGGCAGTGGATCGAGCCGACCGGCGACAGCGACGACAAGCTCGCCATCTGCGCCGTGTTCCACGATCTCGCGGCCTGGCCGGACGACAACCTGGACTACCTGCGGCCCTCGGCCGATCAGGCCGGCGCCTATCTCGACGCCATCGGCAGGAGCGACTGGAAGCCGGCGATGCGGCTGATGATCGAGTCGCATCACAAGATCACGCGCTACCGCGCCGAGCACGCCTACTGGGTGGAACCGGTGCGGCGCGCGGACTGGTGCGATGTCTCGTTCAACCTGCTGCGCTTCGGATTGCCCGGGACCTTCATCCGCGAGGTGAACGCCGCGTTCCCGATCGGCGCGTTCTACCCCGGGCACGTCGCCCGGGTGTCGCTGAAGTGGGTTCTGCGCCATCCGCTGAACCCGCTGCCCATCCTGCGCTGGTAGGCGGGTCGCGGTCGGACCGGGCCGGTGGGCCGGTCTCGGCTCAGGCGGCGTCGGGGATCCGGCCGGCCTGCGTGGCGAAGAGCGCTTCCAGCGGTTCCGGACGGTGCTCGATGAAGCCCTGGATGCAGTCGATGCCGATCTCGCGCAGCGCTTCGACCTCCTGCGGGCGCTCCACCGACTCGGCGATGGTGGTCACGCCCATCACCCGTGCGACCTCGGCGAAACCGCGCACCGCCGCGGCATCGAGCGGGTCGTCGGTCAGGCGGCGCACGAACTCGCCGGCGATCTTGAGGATGTCGATGGGGATGGCCTTGAGGTAGCCCACGGTCGCGGTGCCGGACCCGAAATCGTCCAGCGCTACCCGTACGCCGAGCCTGCGGACATCCTCGACGAAATCGGCCGCCGTGGACAGGTTGCCCAGTGCCGTGGTCTCGGTGATCTCCAGGCAGATGCGGCGCGCCACGTCCGGGTCGACGAACTCGAACAGCGCCTCCGCGAAGTTGCGGAAGCGGCGGTCGCAGATCGAGCGCCCGGACAGATTGACCGACAGCATGGAGACGCGGTCGCGATGCGGATAGCCGGCCAGCCAGTAGACCGCCTTCTCGAGCACGTGACGGTCGATGCGCGGCGCCATGTGGAAGCGCTCCGCGGCGGGCATGAAGGCGGACGGTGGAATGATGCTGCCGTCCTCGTCCCTTAGGCGCAGCAGTACTTCCGCCGAGATGCCCTCGTGGCGCGCCGGGCGCAGCGGCACGATCCGCTGCGCGTAGAGCGCGAAGCGATCGTGCTCAAGGGCGTGCTCGATGCGCGTCGCCCACTGCATCTCGCCGCGCCGGGCCCGCATGGCGTCATCGGACTCCGCCCAGACGTGGACGCGGTTGCGGCCCGATTCCTTGGCGGCCATGCAGGCAGCATCGGCCGCCTGCATGACCGAGGCACCCGAGTCCCAGCGACCGTCGATCGCCACGAGGCCGACGCTGCAGCCGACGTGGAAGCTGCGCTCGCCGTGCACGAAACGGAACGCATCGATGCAGGCGCAGACGGTCTCGGCGATGCCGCGGGCACGCTGGAGGTCGCAGTTGTCCAGGATGATGCCGAATTCGTCTCCACCCGGTCGGGCGACGAGATCGCTGCGGCGCAGCTGCTCGCGGATCAGTGCGGCGATCTGCTGCAGGAGCCGGTCGCCCTCGGTGTGCCCGCAGCTGTCGTTGACGATCTTGAATTCGTCGAGATCGATGAACAGGAGGGCGTGCTCGGTGCCCTTGTCCCGGGTATCGGGGACCATGCGCTCCAGCCGGCTCTCGAACTCGGTGCGGTTGCACAGGCCGGTGAGCGCGTCGTGCGTGGCGCGATGGGTCATCTCGCGGGCCAGATGCCGCTGCTCGGTGACGTCGTGGAACACGAGCACGGCGCCCAGCGTCGATCCATCGTCGGCGCGGATGGGCGCGGCCGAATCCTCGATGCCGTATTCCTTGCCGTGTCGCGAGATCAGCACGCTCTGCTCCGGGAGCGCCACGGTGACGTGGTCGCGCAGGCACGCCTCCACCGGATCGGGTGCCGGCGCCCGGGTCTCCTCGTCGACGACGCAGAAGACCTCGGGAAGCGGTAGCCCC
The DNA here is from genome assembly GCF_023145115.1 of Algiphilus sp. Classification (NCBI taxonomy): domain Bacteria; kingdom Pseudomonadati; phylum Pseudomonadota; class Gammaproteobacteria; order Nevskiales; family Algiphilaceae; genus Algiphilus; species Algiphilus sp. The sequence goes on along the minus strand of NZ_JAGLEJ010000001.1, from coordinate 131,504 downwards.
CGCGCGCCGGCGCTGGTCCAGCCGGTCATGCGTTCGGCCACCGGATTGAGCCACTCGATGCGGCCGCGCGGATCGGTGGTGATCACGCCGTCGCCGATCGACGCCAGGGTGACGCGCAGCAGCTCGTGCTCGTGTGCCAGATTCGTGCGCAGCCGGCGCGATTCGGTGATGTCCTGGAAGGCGCCGATGAGGCGGCTGATGCGCCCGTTCTCGTGCACCGCGTTGCCCACCGCGCGGACCCAGATCCGGCGGCCGTCCGCCTGCCGGAACGGCAGTTCGAGATCGTATCCGATGCCCTCGGTCCGGCAGCGCTCGACGGCCGCGGCAATCACCGGGCGCGCTTCCGGTTCGTAGAAGTCCAGCGCTTCCTCCAGGGGCGGGAAGCGACCCTTGGGCAGACCGTGGATGCGGTGTGTCTCGTCGGACCAGGTGAGCGCGCCGGTCTCGCAGTCGAGCTCCCAGCCACCGACGCCGGCGATCTCGCTGACGCGGCCGAGGCGCTCCTCGCTCGCGCGCAGCGCCTGTTCGCGCAGCTTGCGCTCGGTGATGTCGATGTGCGTGCCGAACATCCACTCCGGCTTGCCGTCGTCGGTCCAGGTCACCACGCGGCCGCGGTCGAGCACCCAGATCCAGTGGCCGTCGCGATGGCGCATGCGCGCTTCGCACTCGTAGAAGTCGGCTTCGCCGGTGAAGTGCCGGTTCAGGAGCTCCCCGGAGCGTCCGAGATCGTCGGGATGGGCGTTGCCCAGCCAGGTCTCGATCGAGACCGGCGCCAGCTCGTCCAGGGTGTAGCCGATGAACTGGGCCCAGCGTTCGTTGAAGCGCGTCTCGCCGGTCTGCACGTTCCATTCCCAGGTCCCGGCCCGGGTGCCCTCCAGGGTGTGGATCAGCCGCGTCCGTTCGGCCCGGAGAGCCGCTTCGCTCCGCGAGAGCGCCACCTTGGCGCGTCGTCCCTCGAGCGCGTGGGTGACCGCCAGTCCCAGCAGCGTCAGGATCTGGCGCTGGGCGTCGGTCAGGCGTCCGGGCTGGCGGTCGATGACGCACAGCGTGCCGACGGTCGCACCATCGCTGAGCGTCAGCGGAACCCCCGCGTAGAAGCGGATGCCATCGTCGCTCCGGACGAAGGGGTTGTCGCGGAAACGCGCATCGGCACGCGCATCCGCCACTTCGAACAGGCCGGGCTGCCGGATGGCGTGCTCGCAGAAGGCGGCATCGCGCGGTGCTTCCCGGGCGTCGCCGAAGCCCAGGTTCGCCTTGAACCAGACCCGGTCGGCATCCACCAGGCTGATCAGCGCTATCGGGCGTTCCATGGCCTCGGCGGCCGCCCGCGCGAGGGTGTCGAACTCCGCTTCGGTTCCGGAGTCCAGGATGTCGAGCTGCCGGAGGGCTTTCAGGCGCTCATTCTCGTCGGTGATCGCGTGGGACATGGGCACTGGCGGACTCCCGTCGGTCGCGGAGCCTGTGAGCAGCGCAGTGTCGGCCGCGCCGCGCGTCACCGGGGCGGTCGCGCGATCGACGGCAGCCGCGGACCCGACCGGTGGGGTCGCGCGCGTCCGAATCAGCCGAGGAACAGCGGCCTGAGCCAGCCGGCGACCTGCTCGGCGCTCTCCCAGATGCCCATTTCGTCGCCGAACAGCACGACCAGCTGGAACACGCCGACCATGGCGCCGAGTGCGGCGCCGACCGCGATGAGGATCCATTCATCCTGCTCGAAGGCGGGACGCAGCATGCCCTCGAAGTCGCGCGGCGGCAGACCGGCCAGACGCGTGGACAGCGTGTTCTCGAGGTCGAGCGCGTCGTTGGCGTAGTGCTCGATGTGATGGAGCGCGCCGGGCAGGCGCAGCACGATGCCGTCCACCGCCGCCGACTTCATGGCGCGATAGGATTGCGTGCCCACCGTGAACGTGACCATCGGCTTGGCGATGCTGCTCTGCTCGTCGATGGTGCGCTGGACGTGGCGCCCGATGGTGGTGAACACCTTGTCCGAGTAGGGGCCCTTGAGGATGGCCTCGATGATGTTCGCGGGCGTCAGCACCTGCGCGGCGACCAGCTTGCCGAAGTCGTGCGCGACCTCCGGCTGGCGCTTCATGAAGAGGCCCTGGATGCGGAAGGGGCCGACGCGCACGATCTCCTTGGGGTTGAAGATCATCTGCAGCGCCAGCCAGTTGGTGGCGTAGCCCACCATCAGGCCGAAGGCCGGCAGCAGCCACCAGGCCTGGTAGAAGACCCAGACGCCCATCTGCAGGATGCCGAACAGACCGCCGAAGTAGATGCCCGAGCGCGCGATGAACTTGAACTCGGCATGCCCGACCTCGGCGAAGATCTTGTTGAGCAGCGCCTTGTCCTTGGTCAGGTTGGTGATGACCATGTCCTTGAGGTCGTACATCTGATTGATGTTGACCTTGATCTCTTCCATGATCTCGCTGATCACCTCCGGCATGTCCGCCTTCACGCGCTTGTAGATCTGCCGCTTCACGACCTGCGGCAGTGCTTCCCAGAGCGTGGGCTGGTGCTCGCCCATGACCTCGTCGACGATCTCCTCGATCATGGCGTTGAGGGGGCCGTCGAGCTCGCCGGCGATGCGCTCCGCGTCGAGGCGCTCGAACATCTCCTCCTGCGTGATCAGGTGGCGCGTGATGGTGTCCACGCAGACCGCCGCCATGTGCGCGGCGCGGCGCGGGATGATGCCCTGCCAGCCGAGGATGTTCGGCCAGTTGCGCACCTTGATGCCGATGAACTCGATGGGGTGGAACATCATGTAGATGGCCACGACGTTGGTGCCGTATCCCACCACGGCACTGATCACGGGCATCGACAGATAGACCCACGGGTTGGCCAGGAAATCGCTGATGCCGCCTTCCATTGTGCTGGTGTCTCCTCGCTCGGGTGCTGCGGCCCGATGTGTTCGTGTTGTGTGCGACGGGTACCGTGTGCAGTGCCCGCCGGTGCTGCCCGGCTAACGGATGTCGGCCTGCTCGCCCAGCGCCCAGAGGCGCTGTCCCAGTGGCGAAAGGCGCAACGTGAAGCGCTGGATGCGCGCCCGCAGGCGCAGTTCCTCCTCGATGTGCTGCACCGCCTCGCGCACCATGGTCTCGCTCTCCAGGATGCCGTAGCGCTCTCCCAGCGCCCGATCCTCGGGGCCGGCGGTCAGCAGGCCGTCGGCACGCAGGCGCCGGATGTACACCGGCACCTGCTCGCCGAGCATGATGCCGGCCTCGGTGCCGATGCGGCTGGCATTGTCGAGGACGATCACCGGGGTCCGGCCCACCATCGACGCCGCCGCCACATGGCAGGCGGGTGTCGGCGCGCCGTCGGACAGGGCCGCGATGATGCGCGCCTCGTCGCAATGCAGGTCGGCCACCAATCGCTGCAGGAGCTGGTGCTCGGCGTCGTCCCGGCGCTGCTCGAGCGATGCCTGCAGCAGTTGCCGGAGACGGCCGCCCGGGTCGCTGGCGGGATCGGTGCCGGCGTCGGCCGCGGGCTCGTCGAGCTGCTCGAGCCGGCGCTTGAGCCCGTACAGCAGGCGCGACTCGACCATGTGCGCCTGCCGGCGGGCGAAGCCCGTCAGGGACGCGAAGTCGTCCGGAATCAGGCGCCCCCCGTCCTGCGCATCCCTGTCTTCGGGTGGTTGTTCCACGTTGTCCCCTCGCAACCGATCATCGTCGGCCGGTATTGTTCATGACTGCCGCGTCAGACGTTGCTACGATACTTGGCACATTGCCGTCGATCAATGGCAATGTACGCAGTGTTGACGACACACGATATCGGGGTGCGGTTTCGGCACGGATGCGCGTGCCGCCCGCGAGACCGGAGGAGACCGAGACATGGAGGGAGGCAGGAGCCGTCTGGAGACCCGCCTGCACAAGGGCGAGTCGATCGAATTTCTCGACTATGTGGATGCCGGCGCCGTCGACAGGCTCGCCGATCGCGTTGACGGCATCCTGGACGCACAGTCGCACGCGCTCGACGACGCGGCGGGCAAGGCGGTCACGCGTCTCCCCGGTCCGCTGGCGGCCATCACGCGACGCGTCCTGGGCAGCGCATGAGCACGGCGGACGGGCAGGCTGTGCCGGCGCTGGATCTGGCGGTGCGCGCCGAGCGCGAGAAGCTGGCCCGCGTCATCGAGATGCCGGTGGATCAGCTCGGCTGGCTGGACGGTGTCTCGGCGGCCAACATCCAGCGCCTGCGCCAGCGCATCAGTCAGACGCTCTACGACGCGCGCCGCGACCGCTTCCAGCGACTCGAGTGGATCACCCGCTTCCTGCCGGACCGCTACGTCGCGCGGCTCGCGGTCGAGGCGCTCGGTCCGCTGCTGAGCGCGCGCGTGGTCGGCGAGATGGATCCGCTGCGGGCGCGCAACATCGCGCGTCACGTACCCGCCGCATTCGTGGCCGACGTGGCCCCGCACATCGATCCCGCGAAGGTGCAGACCCTGATCCCCCAGCTGCCGGTCGAGCTGGTCCGCGACGCGGCCCTGATCCTGGTCGAGCGGGGCGATTTCGTCACCATGGGGCGCTTCGCGGACGGCCTGTCGTCGCAGGCCCTGCGCGCGGTGATCACCGCCATCGACGACGACGCGGCACTGCTGCGCACGGGGTACCTGCTCGACCGCCGGGACCAGCTCTCGCGCATCGTCCACAACATCGACAACGACCGCATCGCGCGGCTGATGGTGTGCGCCGCCGAGCAGCAGCTGCTGCCCGAGGCGCTGTTCATCATCGAGCACGTCGACGGGGAGCTGAAGGCCCGGCTCGCCGATCTGGTCGGCCGGCAGAGCGAGGCCGTGCTGGACGCGCTGGTCGCGGTCGCCCGGCGCGAGCGCCTGTGGGGTCCGGTGCTGCGCGCCATCGCGCACATGCAGGCGCGGCAGCAGCGCAAGATCGTCAACCTGCCCTCGGTGCGCGACGAGGCGCTGCTCGGGGAGCTGGTCAACACCGCCTACGACGAGGGGCTGCTGCAGCTCGCGCTGCCGCTGACGCGGCTCATGCGCCCCGACTACCGCCGCGCCGTCGCGCACGCCGCACTCCGGCAGGGTGCGGACGTGGCACTGGCCGCGCTGGAAGCCGCGCACGCCGGTGACGCCTGGCCGACGCTGCTCGATCTGGCGCAGCACACCGACCCGGCCGAGCGCGATCTGCTGGCGTCGCTGCCGGTGCTGCGCCGGCGCGAGGTGATCGCCGCGCTGGTACAGGATCTGCGCTCCGAATCGGACACCGCCATCGCCATGGACGTGCTCGCGCGCATGGACGAGCACGGCCGCGCCGCGGTCGCCCGTGCGCTGGCCGCCGATGACGGCTTCCTGCTCGACCTGCTGATCGACCGCGTCGGCGACGATGCCGGGCGACTGGATGCGCTGGTGCGGCTCATGGCGCCGCTGCCGGAAGCCGATCGCAGCCGCATGGCCGCGGTGCTGGCGCGACGCAGCGATGCCGAGCGTGCCGCACTGGACGGCGCAGCACGCGCCGCCGGCGTGCCGGCGCTGACCGCCGATGCCCGCGGCTGAAGCCGCTGGCGGGCTTCGGCGCGCGCGCCTCCGCGCCGGCGTCGCCGGCGCGTATCTGCTGGGCGTGCTCGGCGCCGCTGTCGCGCAGCCGCCCACCGAATCCCAGCGCATTCTCGAGTGCGTGGTCGACAACCTGCCCGATGCAGCGCGGCTCGAATCCGTATCGGTGTCCACGGCGGCGCTGGGCGGCGGCGAAGGCACGCCGCGCGAGATCGAGCTCGACATCGCCGTGCGCAGCCATGAAGGCAATCTCCAGGCGCGGGCACTGGTGCGCGCGCCCGAGGATCTGCGCGGCACGGCCTATCTGTATCGCGCGCGCCGCGACGGCGGTGCCGACATCTACCACCACGCCCCCGACCTCGGGCGCACGCGGCGCATCGCGGGCGCCGATTCCGCCGGGACGGTGTTCGACACGGCCGTGACCTTCTCGGACCTCACCGAGGGCATGCGGACGCTGCGCAGCTCCAGCGTGTCATTGCGGCCGCAGCGCGCCGGCGACCCGGAGAACGTGCGCGAGTTCGTGGTGCTGCCGCCACCCGGCGCGGATCTGCAGCTGTCGCGCATCGAGCTGCGCGTGCGGACCGATGCCTGCGCGGTGGTCGGCGCGCGCGTGTACGGCGCCGGGCGCGAGTTGCTGCGCGAGGCCACGGTGCCGCCGGATGCGCTGCGCCGGGATGCCGACGGGCACTGGTATCCGGCGCGGGTGCGCGTCGCCAATCCCGAGATCGAGCTGGTGAGCGAGATCACGGTCGGGCGCTTCGCCGTCGACACGGGCTTGTCCGGGCGCTGGTTCGAATCGGAAAGCTTTCACCATATGGAATAGCCGCGGCACCGGCGCACCGCGCCGGGGGCGGTACCGACCATCCGCGCCCCGAGACGCGGAGGCACGACAAACAGGGAGGAGGGGACCATCGTGAAGCGCGCCTGCAGGCCTGATCCGCAAAGTGGCAACGCGGTCGCGCCGCCGTCGGCGCCGGCCGCCAGGGCGCTGGCATTCGCCGCGCTGGCAGGGTGCGCGGTGAGCGCGCAGGCCATCGAGTTCGGCTACGGCAGTGGCGAGCGCGCGGTGACCATCGACTGGCAGAACACGCTGTCGCTGGGCGGCGCCGTGCGCACCGAGGCGCGCGATCCGCGGCTGGTCGGCAAGCTCAGCCTGCCCGGCAACCGCGACCTGTGCGCGCCCGACGACTGCATCGGGCTCTCCCGGGGCGCGACCGAGCCCAACGAACGCTTTCTGGCGGCGCCCGGCGGCCTGTCCGCCAACATCGACGACGGCAATCTCAACTACGACCGCGGCGATCTGGTCGCGGCCACCGCGAAGTGGAGCAGCGAGCTGTTCGCGGAGTGGTCCTTCGGCGGCCTCGAGCTGTCCGGCTTCTACTTCTACGATCCGATCAACACCGGCTTCGATCAGGACTACCGCAACATCAAGCTCGACCCCGGTCCCGGGCCCGGCGTGCGCGCCCGGATCGAGCGCCCCGACGAAGTCGAGGAGGACGTCGGGCACAACTGGGTTCTGCGCAACGCCAACGTCTACTTCGACGTGCCGCTGCCCGGTGACCGCGAGGCCCGCGTGCGCATCGGCCGGCAACTCAACGACTGGGGGACCGGCACCGTGGTGATCCGCGGCGGCCTCAACTTCGCCAATCCGGCGTCGGCGAGCGCGGTGGGCATTCCCGGCGCCGAACTGTTCGAGCTCTTCCAGCCGGCGGGCATGGTCAGCGTGCGCACCGCCCTCGACGACCAGTGGAGCCTGGAGGGCTTCTACCAGTACGAGTTCGTGCCGGTGAAGATCCAGGCGCGCGGCTCCTACCTTTCCTTCCTCGACGCCGGCAACCGCGTGGCCCCCGGCGACCACTTCCCGCTGCCCTTCGGCAAGACGCCGCACGACCCGAATCAGCTCCAGACCCCGGCCGACGGTCTGCTGGGCCTGGTCTCGGACACCAGCTTCGCGGCGCTGCGCGGACCCAACGAATACCCCGACGACGGCGGCCAGTTCGCGCTGGCGGCGTTCTACTTCCTCCCCGACCTCGGTCCTGCCGGAACCGAGTTCGGCTTCTACGCGGCCAACTTCCACAGCCGCGTGCCCAGCGCCAGCGCCATCGCCGCCGATGCCTCGTGCACGCGCCGCGAGGGCAATGCTAACAACAACGACACCAGCAATCTGGTCGAATTCCTGGCCGACTGCGGCATACCGGGCGTGGCGACGCCCGGCGAGGACATCGAGGCGCTGCCCATCGACACCGCCAAGGTCTTCCTGGAGTACCCGGAGGACACGCACATGCTCGGCTTCAGCTTCAGCACCGAGCTGTTCAGCACGCTCTTCGAGGGCGAGATCAACTGGCGCCCCAACGAACCGGTGCAGGTCGATCTCGAGGATGTGCTGTTCGCTGCCTTCCAGCCGGTGTTCCCGCGCGAGTCGGTGGTCATCCTGCCGGACATCCTGGAGCCCGCCGCGCCGTTGCTCGACCTGGTGCCGTCGATTCCGGGACTGCCCATCCAGCTGGCCGATCTCGGGCCGGCGACGCTGGCCGACTCGGAGATCGCGATCCCGGACTATCTCACCGCCTACCGCGGCGGCGTGCCCGGCGAGGTGGTTCCCGGTTCGCGCATCCGCGGCTACGAGCGCCTCACCCAGTGGCAGGGCTCGCTGAGCGCGCTGCGCATCCTGGGGCCGGACCGCGTGCTGGGCAGCGACCAGTTCGCGGTGCTGGCCGAGGCCACCGCGGTCTACCTGCCCGGCCTGCCGGGGCGCGACGTGCTGCAGTTCGAGGCCCCCGGGACCAACACGCACGCTTCCCCCGGCATCCGCGAGACCGGCAACGGTCTGCTGATCAATCCGGTGCAGGAAACCGGCCGCTACGTGACCTCGTTCTCGTGGGGCATCCGCGCCTTCTTCTTCCTGCTCTACAACGATGTCGCCATGCCGGGGCTGCAGCTGCGTCCGGCGTTCACGGTCGTGCACGACGTCAAGGGCGTGTCCCCGGGGCTGGCCGAGAACTTCCTGCAGGGGCGCACCTTCCTGGTCGGCAATCTCGAGGCCCAGTACGGGCGCTGGTCGCTCAACCTGGGCTATGCCGACTTCTCGGGCGCCGGTACGCAGAACACCGTCGGCGACCGCAGCTTCGCCAACTTCGCCATTTCCTATGCATTCTGAGCCCGATACCCACGGAGAATCCGCCATGCGCCATCAGCGAGGCTCGGTGTCCTTCTGGATCCTGCTGCTGATCATCATCGTGTCGGCGGCCGCCGGTGGCGCGCTGGTCGCGCTGTGGGTGTTCCGCAACGTCGACGCCCGCCTGCTGCTGGTGGACCAGCCCGCCAGGGTGCGCGTGGTCGACCCCATCAACGTGCGCGCCGCGGTGCTCGACAACCTCGAGATCGCCCTCGACCAGACCATCTCCACCACCGTTCCGGTCAACCAGATGGTCACCATCCCGATCGAGGACACCCTCGACATGGAGGTCGCCTTCGACGGCGAGGTGCCGATCGCGATGGAGGTCCGTGTCAGCGACGAGATCGTCATCGATCAGACCCTCGACGTCGACACCGTCATCGAGGCCAAGGTGCTGGGGGATTGGCACGACCTGCCCATCCGCGGCGAGATCCCGGTCAAGGCCACCGTGCCGGTCGATCTGCTCATCCCGGTCGACGAGCGCGTGCGGCTGAATTTCACCGCGCCGGTCAAGGCGCGCATCCTCGATCCGCTGCGCGTGCCGCTGCGCACCGAGATCGACGCCGACATCCCCATCAAGAGCCGCATGAGCGTGCCGGTGCTCTCGGACATGGAGGCGCGCGTGAACTTCCCGCCGGACGCCATGGACATGATCATCGACTACGCCGATCTGCGCCTGCCGCTGCGCACGCTGTCGCTGGAGCTGGCCGGCGAGGGGCGCGCGCCCGGCGAGGATGACACCGGGGCCGGTCAGTGAGCGAGCCCGAAGCCGCCGCTGCCCGCGATGCGCCGCCGCCGAAGCGGCGCCGGCCCCTGCTGCGCTTGCTGCTGCTGGGCGTGGTCGTGGTGGTCGGCGTCGGCATCGGCGCCGTGGCCGGCTTCGTCATCGCCAGCCGCATCGTCGTCGGGCTGACGCTGGCCGACCAGAAGGCGGCGCTGACCTTTCCGGACAGCCTGTCCGTGGATGTCGCCGTCACCAACATCCTCGACGTGGTGCTCGACGGCACCATCGATGCCAGCGTGCCGGTGGACCAGGAGGTGACGCTGCCGCTGAAGGGGCGCTACCGCACCGAGCTCGACCTGAGCACGCCGGTCGACATCAACATGAACATCGTCTACGACGGCCTCATTCCGGTGAACACGCACGCCGACATCACCGCGCGCGCGCCCTTCAACTTCGAGGACGTGCGCACCTTCCGCGGCATCGTGTTCAACGCGCGCATTCCCATGAACCTGCAGCTGCCGGTGCGCTTCGAGGTGCCGGTGAACCAGACCATCGACTTCCGCTACAAGGGCGAGGTCGTCGCCGGGCTCGACAATGTCGTGGAGGTCCCGCTCAGGACCGTCATCGACACCTCGCTCGACGTCAACGAGCGCGTATCGACCCCGGTGAGCTCCACCTTCGGCATGCGCATGCGCATGCCCGACGACCCGCAGCGCGTGATCATCGACCATGCCGATCTGCGACTGCCGCTGTCGACGCTGCGCCTGGAGGAGAAGCCGGAGAGCGAGGGCCCCGAACGGCAGGCCTCACCCTGGGGGCCGGCGGCACCCTAGACGGCTGCCGCCGGTGCGTCCGCGGGCAGGCCATCTCCCGCGACGCGGATGCCCGAAGCGTCGAGCGCGGCCAGCAACGGTGCGGCGTCGGTGACCGCTTCGGCGTACTGCGCGCCTGCAGCGGCACGCGCGTGGCCATGCAGTCCGAGTACGCGCTCCACCTGCACGGCAGCGCCCGTGGCGGTGAGGTGGGTCTGGCCGGCAGGGTCGTCGATGTCGATGCGGCCCGCGATCTCGCTGCCGTCCGCGGATCGGCCCGCGATGCTGACGCGCACGCGGTGGTGGTCGCCTTCGCCCGGTGCGTACAGCAGGCGTCGCCGCAGCGGCGTGAAGCGCTCGCCATCGATCAGCGACCAGATCCCGGAGCGCACCAGAAACGCCAGCCCGCCGGTCGCCAGCGCATCGTCGAAGGCAATGCGCGTCTTCACGGTGGCAGCGCCGGTCGTCGCCGGCAGGGTCATCAGATCGGGCGTGTCGAACAGCCGCGTGCGCACACGCCGACCACCGTCGAAATCGACCCGCTTCGGGTCGGACAGCGGTGGCCGCATCGCGGGGCGGCCCTGCTCGGTGACGGCGAATGCGGTGCCCAGCTGGTCCATGTAGGCGGTGGAATCGGGGCCGGCGCGGTCGGCGAGGGCGTACAGGACATCCATCTCGATGCGCGAGACCGATGCCATGGCACGCGCCGCGCTCACCGCCAGCGTCGCCGGTACCGCCGCCATCCACGACGAGGCGAACACCACCGGGGCGCGCGGTGCACGCTCCGCCGGCAGTCGCGCCAGACCATCGCGCACCCGCGCGCTCCAGCGCGTGATGTCGATCAGCGCCGTGCCGTGCCGGACGCAGGCGCGCAGCAGTCGGTCGTCCGGGTCGTTGGCCGCGCACAGCACCGCGTCGATCGCGTGGGGCAGACGGTGCAGCGGATCGGCATCGGTCAGATCCACCACCACCCCGCGTGCCGACGGCAGCTCGCGCGCCAATGCGTCGGCGCGCTCGGCGTCGCGTCCGCCGACCAGTAGGTCGATACCCGGATTGCGCTCGGCCAGCAGCCGTGTTGCCTGCGTGCCGACAACGCCGTAGCCGCCGACGACGAGGACCGAGGGTCGGTTACTGGATGCGATGGCCATGCAGTATTCCTCCGTGGGGCCGCTTGCCCGCGGCGAGGCTGGAATAGGTCATTTGACCAACTCAGATAGAATTAGTCAAGTGACCTAATCGCCGCTAGACTGGAAGGCCTCCGCCCCCGAGTACGCCGAATGCCTGCACCGAGCAGCGAAAAGGGCCGCCAGCGCCGCGAGCAGATCCTCGATGCAGCGGCCGCGCTGCTGGTCGAGAGCGGCTACGCGGGCTTCTCGGGTCGCGGAATCGCCGAGCGCCTGGGCATGCGCCTGTCCAATGTGCAGTACTACTTCGCCACGCCGGCCGACATCCTGTCGGCGCTGTTCGCGCGCGAGCTCGAGCGGGCCCGCGCAGCCTTCGACGCGCGACCCGGAGCCGACCTGCAGGCACTGGTGGGGATGCTGCTCGATGCCCAGCACGATGACGCCAATTGCCGCGTGTTCTGGGAGCTCTGGGCGCTCGCGGCGCGCGATCGCGCCATCGCCGACATCATGGAACGCTTCTACCAGCGCTATCGCGACGCCGTGGCGGCGCTCATCGCCGAAGCGCTGCCCGGCGTGGCGGAAGCCACCCGGCGCCGTCGCGCGACGCTCATCGTGGCGATGATCGAGGGGCTGTCCCTGTTCCGCAGCGGTCACGACCGGGCCCTGCGTCGCGAGGCCATCGCCGCCGCAGCCGCGCTGGCGCGCGGTGCGCCGCCTGCCGAGGGGTGAACCGACCCCGTCGCCGCGTGCCGGCAGGGGTCGGCGCGCGACTAGCCGAAGATCACCATGCACTGCGTGCCGCGCGCGACGGCATAGCCGTCCGGGCCGAACAGGGTGACCGTCTGCTGCGTGTAGCCGTCGTGGGCGGCGTCGAGCTTCACGTCGATGACCCATCCGCTCAGCGGCTGCGTCTCGAAGGCGCGGCCGGTGAAGTTCAGCATCCAGGTCATCGTGCTGCCCGGCGTGAAGCGCCGTAGCCAGCTCAGGCCGACGGGCGGCGGGAAGTCGGACAGGGTCAGGAGCTGCGCCAGGCCGGTGCGCTCGGCGTCGTCGTGCAGGCTGAGCCGATAGACGTGCTCGGTATCAGTCGCACCGGACCCCGGGAAGTGGCCCTTCAGCAGCTCCGCCGAGAACTGCCGCAGGAACGGCGGCATGCCGTCGACGAAGGGCATGCGCGTGCCTGTCAGACCGTCCAGCGCGGGCTGGATGAAGTCGTGCGCGACGGCCGATTCCCGCGCGCGCCCGAAGATGCCGACGAACAGCGCCAGTACCTGCTCGCCGTCGACGATGCGTGCCTCGACCTGGCGCGTGTTGCCGCCCGCGCGCAGCAGACGCGCCTCGATGCGCAGGCGGCCGTGCGCAACCGGCGCACACAGCGTGGCCTGCAGCGTGCGGATCGGCAGGTCGTCGCTGAACGGACGCATGGCCTCCGTCGCCAGCGCGGCCTGCACCCCGCCGTAGAGGCTGCGCCCCTGCATCCAGTCTTCGCGTACCTCGGCGGTGAGAGTGCCGTCATCCGCCCGCCGGCAGCCGGCGATGACCGCACTCACCGTCTGGCGCGCGGCGTCGGAGCGGGCGCCGGTGTCCGGCTCGGTTGCAACCATTGCTGTCCCCTTGTGACTCGATGGGGCGTCTGGACCCCGTCAACCATTGTATGCGCGGGCATTCGCCGTGGCCGCCGATTCATGGACGCGCTGCGCGCGTGCGGATTAGGCTTGCGCCCTGTGCCGGAGGACCATGATGGCTGGAATCGTTGATCGCCCGCTGGGGCTCGAAGCGCTGCTGACCGAGACCGAGGATGCCGAATGCGGCGCGCTGGTGGTGTTCGGCGGCACCGTGCGGCGGCACAACCACGGTCGCGAAGTGGTGGACATCGCCTACAGCGCGCATGGGCCGCTGGCCGAGAAGACCCTGGCCGAGATCGAGGCCGAGACGCTGGAGAAGTTCGAAGCGCGCCACTGCAGGCTGGTGCACCGGGTGGGCGAGCTGGCCGTGGGCGACGTCAGCGTCTACGCGGTGGTGCGCGCGGTGCACCGCGGCGAGGCCTTCGAGGCCGCGCGCTACGCGGTCGAGGCCCTCAAGCACCGCGTGGCCATCTGGAAGCACGAGCGCTACAGCGACGGCAGCAGCGCCCATCTCGAGGGCTGCTCGCTGGTCGAACACCACCAGGCGGAGTCCTGACGCGCGATGAAGGACGTCGGCGGCAAGCCCGAATCCTTCCGCACCGCCCGCGCGCAGGCCACGCTGCGCATGCCGTCGCACTGCGTCGAGCTGCTGCGCAGCGGCGAGACCGAGAAGGGCGACCCGCTCGCCACTTCGCGCGTCGCCGGCATCCTCGCCGCCAAGCGCACCGACGAGATCCTGCCGCTGTGCCATCCGCTGCCGCTGCAGCGGGCGGAGGTCACCTTCGCGCTCGGTGACGGCGAAGTGGTCGTGACCGCGGTCGCCGAGACCATCGCCCCCACCGGCGTCGAGATGGAGGCGCTGACCGCGGCCGCGGTCAGCGCGCTGTGCCTCTACGACATGCTCAAGCCGTATGCCGACCAGTCCGAGCTGGCGCTGACCGACGCGCACCTGGTCGAGAAGACCGGCGGCAAGTCCCACTTTCCGCGCCGGCTGGCGGCGCCGGTGGGCGCGGCCGTGCTGGCGGTGGCCGGCGAGCCCGCGCAGGCCTCGGCCGAGGCGGTGGTCGACGCCCTCGGCGCGGCCGGCTTCGAGCCGGTGACCCGGCACATCGTCGGCAACGCCGGCGGCGAGCTGCACGACGCCATCGCCGCGGAACGCGACAACGGCACCGCGCTGATCGTGACCGTGGGCGGCACCGGCCTCGGCCATACCGACATCGCGGTCGACACCGCGCAGCACTTCATCACCACCGAGCTGCCCGGCCTGATCGAGACTGCGCGCGTGTTCGGGCAGCGCCGCGACCCGGGCGCCATGCTGGTGCGCGGGGTCGCCGGCCTGGCGCACGACAGCGTGCTGATCACCCTGTCCGGCGAGCGCGCCCGCGCCGATGAGGCGCTGGCGGCGCTGATGCCGGGGCTGATCGGATTGCTCGGTCTGCGTGGCGGCAGCGCCGTGCAGGGGTAGCGTTGCGGCTCATGGAAGGCTTTGCCGAGCCACAGATCTCACAGATTGACACGGATCTTTCCTGATTCTGGTAGCGCTGACTCTGTCAGCGCTACCAGCGGAAATCCCGAGAATCTGTGAAATCTGTGGCTAGAAAGTGGTCACGCGGTCACCGGCGCGTGCTCCGCCGCCTCAGTCCTCCTCGACCGCGATCTCCGGAAACTGGCTGCCGGCCTCGGTGGTGAGCGCGGACAGGCGCGCGGTCATGCGCAGCGCGATGCTGCGGTAGCGCTGCGCGGTCTCGCCTTCGGGGTCGGCGATGACGGTGGGCCGGCCGCTGTCGGCGTGCTCGCGGATGCGGATGTCGAGCGGCAGCGCGCCCAGCATGGGCACGCCGTAGTCACTGGCCACGCGCTCGCCGCCGCCGGCGCCGAAGATGTGCTCCTCGTGCCCGCAGTTCGAGCAGACGTGCATCGACATGTTCTCGACGATGCCCAGCACCGGCACGCTGACCTTGTTGAACATCTGCAGGCCCTTGCGGGCGTCCAGCGTCGCGATGTCCTGCGGTGTGGTGACGATGATGGCGCCGGCCAGCGGCACGCGCTGGGACAGCGTCAGCTGGATGTCGCCGGTGCCCGGCGGCATGTCGATGATGAGGTAGTCGAGGTCCTGCCAGCTGGTATCGTTGAGCATCTGCTGCAGGGCCTGCGAGACCATCGGGCCGCGCCACACCATGGGCTGCTCCTCGTCGATGAGGTAGCCGATGGACATCGACTGCACGCCGTGACTGCGCATGGGTTCGAAGGTCTTGTCCGGGCGCGTCTTGGGCGTGCCCTGCGCACCGAGCATGCGCGGCTGGCTGGGGCCGTAGATGTCGGCGTCCAGCATGCCCACCGAGGCGCCCTCGGCGGCCAGCGCCAGCGTCAGGTTGGCCGCCACGGTGGACTTGCCGACGCCGCCCTTGGCCGAGGACACCGCGATGATGTTGCGCACCGACTTCAGGCGCTCGACGTTCTGCTGCGCGGCATAGGAACCGATGACCGGGTGCAGGTGGATCTCGGCCCGCTCGACTTCGGGCAGCGCCTCGACGGCGGCGCGCAGCTCGCCGATCAGCGACTGCGCCAGATGGCCGACCGGAAAGCCGACCTCGAGGTCGGCGGTGACGTGCCCGCCGTCGATGTGCAGCTCGCGGACAGTGCCGGCGTAGCGCAGCGCGTCGTCGATGAGCGCGTTGCGGTGTCCGAGAAGGGTGTCTTCGATGCGTTGACGGAGGTCGTCGCTCATGATGCCGCTCGTGCCGTGGAAGGCGTCTGCATGCCGGCGCACGCTGCCACAGTGCTGCCGCCTCTGCAGACGGGCCGCGCAGAATATCGCGTTCGCGCGGTACCACGCGTCCCGCACGATCCGCGACAATGCCGGTCCACCGGGGAGCGGGCGCGGCCGCACGCCGTGCCCGGCATCGTCTTCCGTTCCGGCCCGAGGTCCGCCATGTCCATCCAGCAGCATCTCGACGCGCTCCGTGCCCGCATCGCCGAGGTCACGCCCGGCGAAGCGCAGACGCTGCGCGGACAGGGCGCGGCGCTGATCGATGTGCGCGAGGCCGACGAGATCGCCCAGGGCACCGCCGACGGCGCCGCCGCCATCACGCGCGGCTATCTGGAGCTGCGCGTGGCGGACGCGGTGCCGGACACCGGCACCACCGTGCTGCTGATGTGCGGCTCGGGCAGCCGCTCGCTGCTGGCGGCCGATGATCTGCGCCGCATGGGCTACGAGGACGTGCGCTCGGTCGCGGGCGGCTTCAATCGCTGGAAGGACGAGGGTCTGCCGGTGGCGGTGCCGGCGCTGGCCGACGCCGAGGCGCGCCAGCGCTACGCCCGCCAGATCGTCCTGCCCGAGCTCGGCGAGCGCGGCCAGGCGGCGCTGTCGCGCGCGCGCATCGCCATCATCGGTGCCGGCGGGCTGGGCTCGCCGGCGGCGCTCTATCTGGCCGCGGCCGGGGTCGGCACCATCGGGCTGGTCGACCACGACCGGGTCGACCGCAGCAATCTGCACCGGCAGGTGCTGCACCGCGACGACCGCGTCGGCATGGCGAAGACGGCATCGGCGCGCGCCACGCTGGAAGCGCTCAACCCGCGCGTGGCCGTGCACACCCACGAAACGCGCCTGTCCGCCGACAACGTCGAGGACGTGCTCGGCGGCTACGACATCGTGGTCGACGGATCGGACAATTTCCCGACCCGCTATCTGGTCAACGACGCCTGCATCCGGCTCGGCCTGCCCAACGTCTATGGCGCGGTCGAGCGCTTCGAGGGCCAGGTGGCGGTGTTCGGCGCCGGCGGCCGGCCGTGCTACCGCTGCCTGTTCCCGGAGCCGCCGCCGCCGGAGGCGGCGCCGCCGTGCAGCGAGGCCGGCGTGCTCGGCGTCGTGCCCGGCGTGGTGGGCATGCTGCAGGCGCTGGAGGCGCTGAAGCTGGCGGCCGGCTTCGGCGAGCCGCTGATCGGCAAGCTCCTGCTCTTCGATGCGCACCGCAGCCGCATGCGCACGCTTGCCCTGCAGGCAGCCGACGACTGCGCCTACTGCGCGCCGGGCAGATCCTTCCCGGGCTACATCGACTACGAGCGCTTCTGCGGCGCCCCCGGTGCCTGAACGCGCCGCGATCACCGGGGTGATCCTCGCCGGCGGCGCCGGGCGTCGCGTTGGCGGCGCCGACAAGGGCCTGCTGCCGCTCGCCGGTCGCCCCATGGTGGCCTGGGTCATCGATGCGCTGCGTCCGCAGGTGGGCGCGCTGCTGCTGGGCGTCAACCGCTCGCGGGATGCCTACGACACCTTCGGCCTGCCGCTGGTCGGCGATGCGCACGACGGCTTCGCCGGGCCGCTGGCCGGCGTGCACGCGGCGCTGGCCGCGGCGGGCACCGACTTCGTGCTGACCGCACCCTGCGACACGCCGCGGCTGCCGGCCGATCTCGTCGTACGTCTCGGCCACGCCCTCGACGCCGGCGGCGCCGATATCGCGGTGGCGGTCGCGGGCGGCCGGCTGCATCCGGTGCACGCGCTCATGCGCCGCACGCTGGCCGGGGACGCGCACGCCGCGCTGCGTGACGGCGCGCGCCGGCTCGATGCCTGGCAGGCGCGGCATCGGGTCGTGCAGGTACCCTTCGACGATGCCGGTGCCTTCACCAACATCAACACGCTGGCCGAGCGCGATGCGCTGGCGGCCGGGATGGCAATCTGACCGTACCTTCGGCGCACTCCCTTCTCCCCGTCGGGGAGAAGGGCCGGGGGTGAGGGGGCCGCGCGCAGGGCGGAGGACCCGGCCCGGGTCGTCGGCTGATGCCGGTATCCCGTCTCCGAGGGCAGCGACCGCCGCACGGCACACCCTGGCAGTGTCACCCCGAGGCGGGCCTATCGACACCATGACACTGGAGATGCATCGCTCATGACCGGCAACGCTTCGCTCGACCCCTGCCACGAACCGCAGACGCAGGCGCTGGTGCTCGACGAGGCGCGTGCGCGCATCCTGTCCGCCGTGGCGCCGGTCGGCGAGACCGAGCGCGTGGCGCTGGCGGATGCATGCCAGCGCGTACTCGCCGAAGTGGTGACTGCGCGCGCCGACGTGCCGGCGCATACCAACTCGGCGATGGACGGCTACGCCCTGCGCGCGGCCGATGCCGCCACGCCCGGCACGCGGCTGCGCCCGGTCGGCGAGAGCTTCGCCGGGCATCCCTTCGCCGGCACCGTGGGTGCCGGCGAATGCGTGCGCATCATGACCGGCGCGGTGCTACCCGACGGTGCCGACAGCGTCGTCATGCAGGAGCGCGCCACCGTGCACGAGGACGGCGTGGCCTTCGATAAGGCGCCGGCCGAAGGCGACAACGTGCGTCCGGCGGGCGAGGACATTGCGCGCGGCGCCACCGTGCTGGCGCCCGGTCGCTGGCTGACGCCGGCCGACATCGGCCTGCTCGCGTCGGTGGGCGCCGGCGAGGTGAGCGTCCACCGACGGCTGCGGGTGGCGCTGTTCTCGACCGGTGACGAGCTGCAGCCGGTGGGGCAGGCGCTGGGGCCCGGCGACATCCACGACAGCAATCGCTACACCCTGCGCGCGCTGCTCGACGGCCTCGGCGTGATCGTGCACGACCTCGGCATCGTGCGCGATACGCTCGAGGCGCTGGAGGACGCCTTCGCGCGCGCCGCGGGCTGCGACGCGCTGATCACCAGCGGCGGCGTATCGGTGGGCGAGGCCGACTTCGTGCTCGACGCGCTGCGCCGCCGCGGCGATGTCGGCTTCTGGAAGGTGGCGATGAAGCCCGGCAAGCCGCTGGCCTTCGGGCGGCTCGATGCGGCGCTGTTCTTCGGCCTGCCGGGCAATCCGGTATCGGCCATGGTCACCTTCATGCAGCTGGTGCGGCCGGCGCTCATCCGGCTGGCCGGCGCCGAGCCGGCGCCGCCGCTGCGGGTGCCGCTACCGCTGGCGGCGCCGGTGCGCAAGGCGCCGGGGCGTGCCGAGTTCCAGCGCGCGCGCCTGCTGCCCGGGGCGAACGGCATGGCGGTCGAGCCGCTTGGCCACCAGGGCTCCGGCGTGTTGCGCTCGATGAGCCTTGCCGACTGCTTCATTGTGCTCGACGCCGACTGCGGTGATCTCGACGCCGGCGCCGTGGTCAGTGTCGAGCCCTTCGCGCAGCCGGTGGGTGCGTGATGGCTGCGCGGGAACTGCAGCTTGGCGCAGATTCGAGCAAGCGATAGAACCACAGATTTCACAGATTCTGGGGATGGTTTACTGGTGGCGCTGACGAAGTCAGCGCACACCAGAACCGGAAAAGAATCTGTGGAATCTGTGGTTCCCCGCCGTTTTGAATCTGCGCAATCTGCGGTTCCCGTCACAGGGCCGCCGAGGCACGGATATCATCGCGATCCGGCAGGCAGGACTCCCGAACCATGCGCGTGACCATCGAGTGCTACGGCATCTTCCGCTCGCTGTGCGGCGGCGACGAGTACCCGATCGAGGTCGCCGGTGACGACGTAACCGTCGCCGCCGTGCTCGACGCGCTGGCTGCCGAGGTTCCGGGGACGGCCGACCACCTGCCGCGCACCGCCTGCGCGCTCGGCTATCGCCTGGTGGAGCGCGACGAGACCATTGCCGACGGCGCGCGCGTGGCGCTGATCCCGCCAGTCAGCGGTGGCTGAGCCTCACTGCGCGAAGCGGTACTGCAGCCCGATCTGCGCGCTGAGCGGCAGACCGGGGCGCGCGCCGAAGGGCCGCCGCGAGACGATGTAGTCGTCGTCGAGCAGATTGTCGATGCGGCCGGTCACGGTGAGCGACGGCAGCACGTCCCAGCTCGCCGACAGATCGACCACCGTGAACGCATCGGTGCCCTCGCTGGGCGGGATGGGGCCGGCGCCGGCGGTGTCGCGCATTGCGGACTGGTAGGTCACCGACAGACCGATGTCCCAGGCATCGGCGCTCAGGCCGACGCGCGCGTTGCCGCGGTGCTCCGGCACATAGGGCAGCTCGAAGCCGGGTTCCACGTTGCCGTACTGCGGGTTCGGCGAGGTGAAGGCGTCGCGGAACTCGGTGGCGGTGTAGGTGTAGGTCAGCGCCACCGGGAAGCGCAGCGCGCCGCCGGTCGGGAAGCTGCGCTCCCAGCCGGCCTCGACGCCCTCGATGTCGACGCGGCCGGCGTTGATCTGCTGGTCGAGGTCGGCATTGCCGCAGCCGGACGAGAAGGTGCACACCGCGGTCAGGTTGCTGTAGTCGCTGTAGAAGCCGACGACCTCGATGCGGCCGAGCGCGTCGCCATCCCAGCGCACCCCCGCCTCCCAGTTGACCGCCTCCTCGGGTTCGACGTTCTCCTGCGGCCCGGGCGTGGCCGGCGAGAATCCCTTGTGCACGCCGGCGAGCAGCGTAAGCGCGTCGCTCACCGCGTAGTTCGCGCCGAAGCCGGGCAGGACCTCGGTGTAGTCGTCCTTCGACGACACCTCGTTGAGGCGGTCGGTGAAGGTGACGCTGATGGATTCGATGCGCACGCCCGGGACGATGGTCCAGTCACCGACCAGGATCTCGTCGCGCAGCCACAGCGCTACCGCATCGGCATGGCCGGTGTTGTCGGCGGTGATGGTGCGGGTGGCGTCCTTGCGCTGCGGACGGCCGCCGGTCATCTCGTAGGCGAATTCGTCGTGGTCGCGGCGGATGCGGTCGCTGTGCACGCGCAGGCCGGTCTCGAACAGGTGCTCCACGGCCGGGCCGGTGGCGAACTGCCAGCGCATGCTGCCCTGCACGCCGGTCGAGACGAACTCGCGCGCATTGGTGCCGATGCGCAGGTCGTCGGCGTCGTTGGCGGGGTCGCCGTCGCGGGCGCCGGTCAGGGTGTCGTAGAGCACCCGGTTGAAGGCCTCGTCGGGGTTGGCGAGCACGTCGCGCACGTCGGCGCTGCGGAAGTTGTTGAACTTGCGCCACGCGCGGTCGAAGGTGTTGCGATAGCCCACCACGTCGAGCTCGCCGCCGAGCAGCGGCTGGCTCCAGCCCAGGCGCAGGCCGGTCCAGTCCCAGTCGAAGCGGTCCTCGGCGCTGCCGGCGTAGCGGCGGTACGGCGTGGCGTCGAAGTCGGCGTCGGTCAGGCCGAGGTAGGTCTCGTCCGACACCTCGTCGGCGTAGCCGAAGCGCACACGCAGCGTGCCCGGACCCACGTCGTAGGCGCCCTTGAGCAGCAGCTCGTTCTTGTCGAATCCGGTATCGCCGCCGCCGTCGAGCTTCTTGAAGCCGTCGCTGCCCAGGTGCACGACCTCCGCGAGCAGGCCCAGCGGGCCCCGGGTGGTGCCGCCGCGCGCGTGCAGGCGCCGGTAGCCGTCGCTGCCGCCGGCGAGCTCGGCCATCGCGCGCGTGCCTTCCGGAATCGGTGCCGACAGCAGGTTGATGGCGCCGCCCACGGTCTGCGGCCCGAACTGGATGGCCGACGGCCCCTTGAAGACCTCGACGCCGGTCATGCGGGTGGTCAGCGGGAAGTAGTAGGCCGCCGGCGCCGAGTACGGCGCCGGTGCGATCAGCACGCCGTCCTCCATCAGCGTGATCTTCTGGCTGCGGTCGGAGCTGCCGCCGCGCAGGCCGATGTTGGGGCGAAGGCCGTAGCCGTCCTCCTCACGCACGTAGACGCCCGGAACCTGACCGAGCACGCGGTTGATGTCGTCGTACTGGTACTGCTCCAGCGTGGCGGCGTCGACCCGGTGCGCCGAGCCGGTGATGCGGCCCAGATCGGCCTCGGTGCCGAGGATGGTGATGGTGTCGAGCAGCAGGTCGTCGTCACCGGCCTCGTTCCGGTCGGCTGCGTCGGCCATCGCGGCGAAGGGCGCGGCGATGCAGCAGGCGAGCAGCAGGTGCGGGTGGAATGCAGTCATGGCGGGTAGGTTCCGTCGGTGGGGCGTGCTAGCGCGCCGCGCTCAGGCGAAGGGTGCGCTGCAGTGGGGGTGGTTGCGTCGGCGCGTCGGTGATCCAGTGCGCTTCGGCAATGCCGTCGTCGATGGCGGCGAGGTTCGCTTCGGGGTCGATCAGCGGCGCGGCAGCGCGCCCGTTGAGCGACACGCGTGCGTCGGCACGGACCGCGACCGGTCCCAGGCCGCGGGCGTTGAAGTCATCCCGGATGTGGTGGGCGAGCTGCAGGATCAGGTCGGGCTGCCCCACCATCTCGCGGTACTGCAGCTCGGTGAGATAGTCGTGCGGGCTCACGACCACGGTGCGGCCGTCGGCCAGCGCGACGCGGTAGGCCAGCGAGCCCGCCTTCTCGCGCAGCATCACCCGCCACGAGAAGCGCATGCCCTGCTCGTGCCACAGCACGGTGTCGGGGTAGGCCCAGTGCCGCAGCGGCAGCAGGACCTGGATCAGGCAGAAGCCGGCGACCGCGATGGCGAAGGCCGCGCCCGCCGGTCGCCAGCCCGTTGCCGGCGCGGGCGGCGGCGCCGGACGGCGCGCCGCCGTTCGCCCGCACAGTCGTCGCCAGCCGGTGATCCAGCGCCGCGGCCAGTCCGGCTCGAAGAACACCAGCACCGCGAACACCATGATGAACGGGAACAGCCCGATCGCGAAGAACAGGTGCGTGAACAGGTGAAAGACCACGATCACCGCGAAGGCGAAGGGCCGTGTCACGCGCCACAGCATGAAGCCGATGATGGTGGTGTCGAAGACGAAGGCGAACCACGAGAAGGCGTAGTGCACCCAGGTGTCGTCGAGGAAGGGGCCGAGCAGCGGCATGCCCGACAGCGGCGGCAGCCAGATGTTGAGCGGCTGGGCGTGCAGCAGCCAGTCGGTCTCGAACTTGGCGAGGCCGGCGAAGATGTAGAGCACGCCGACCTGGAAGCGCAGCCACCCGGTCTGCCATGCCGGCAGCGTGTCCCGGCGCAGCGCCGGTCGCCGCCAGGCATCCACCGACCACGCCCGGTGCGGCGACAGCACGCACAGGATCAGCGCCAGCAGGCTGACGAAGTAGTAGTGGTTGAGGTAGTAGGTGACATCCATCAGCTCCGCGTAGGTGAACAGGCACCAGAACGCGACGATGGCGATGCGGTAGAACGCACCCAGCGCGACCAGCGCCGCGCTCAGCGCGATGCCGCCGTAGAGCAGATAGAGCCCGGTGGCGCCGGGCACGGTCACCCACTCGAAACCCCAGTACTTGAAGTGGAAACCGGGCGCGATGTAGAGCTGCTCGATCCAGCCGCAGGCCATGAAGCGCAGCGTGCCGACGAACATCAGCCCGCCGAAGAGCATGCGGAACACCGCCAGCGCGGCGATGTCCAGCGGCTGGTTCAGCCGTCGGTGCAGGCTCTGCATGCGTGTCACGGCGCAGCGGGTCAGTCGTTGTCGCCGGCGGCGGCGTTGGGCGTGGCCAGCGACAGCGCCGCGACGATGGGGCCGCGGAAGGTGTCCATGGCGCGCCTGATATAGCCATGCAGGGCGCAGGCCGGCACGCCGCCGCCGTCCGGATTGGCGCTGGCGTTGATGCAGGCCTCGTTGCTCGGGATGGCGAGCACGGCGGCATCGAAGCCCGCTTCCAGCGCGTCGAGCTGCGCCAGCGTGTCGTCGAGCTCGGCGATCACCTCGTCGGCGAGATCGTCGCGGCCGATGCCGCGCAGCAGGTCGTTCACGCCCATGCCGTCTTCGACGCCGGTGAAGACGTCGCGGAACACCGCGAGATTGGCGCGGATGTTGGCGCCCGAGGTCATCGACAGCCGCGATTCCAGCCGCTCGGGGCAGTTGGCGTCGCCGCAGGGATCGACGCCGGTGGCGCCGATACCGGTGGGACCGGCGATCTTGCGGTCCTTGGTTTCCTTCTCGACGTAGAACAGCGCCACCGACAGCGCGTCCAGTGCGGCCTGCGGCCGCATGTAGGTTCCGCTGCCCGCGCCGGCGCTCGACCATTCCGACAGGAAGTCGTCGCCGTCGGGTGACCAGCGCGCGACCAGCTCGCCGGCGGTGGCGGCAATGGTGTCGGTGACCCGCTCGGCGTACTGCGCGCGCTTGGCGGCGAGATCGGCGCCGTCCGGCGGCGGGCAGTCCGGGTTGACGCCCTCGAAGAACAGCAGATACTCCAGCGCACCGAGCCCGCGGATGGTGATGGCGGTGTTCTCGTCGACGGCGGCATCGTCGAGCGCGGCCTGGTCGATGGAGCACGGCGTGCGGAACGGGTAGGTGTAGATCCGGTCGCGCAGGCCGGCGCCACCCGGCGTCGCGTCGAGGCCGGTGTTGCGGCCTGCCGGACCGACCTGCAGCGCCTCGTTGCGCTGCCAGCGCTGCATGGCGGCGCGCCAGGCGGCGCGCGCTTCGTCCAGCGCCTGTGCCTGCGCCGGTGCAGCTGCGTGGGCGGTGACTGCCGACTGCAGCGTGTCGGCGGACTCCTCGAACGCGCGCAGCGACGGCAGGATGATGCCGGCGCCGATGTCGGCGAGCACGGCCCTGCGCGCGTCGTCTCCGATCAGATCGCCGCCGCCCGGCTCGCCGTCGTCGCCGGACCCGAAGTCGCGGTAGTCGTCGGACGGACATCCCGTCAGCAGGAAGGCAAGCGCGAGCGCGGGGAGGGAGCGGAATCGGGACAACGTCATGGCGCGTTACTCGGGTTCGGTTGGAGCGGGCGGGCCGGCGGGCAGCGGATGTCCGCCGGGCGGTCCGTTCGGGACGGCGCCGCGACGGCGACGGTCGTGGTTGTACGTGCCTCCCGCGCGCGGCGGAGCAGGCGTCTATCGCGCATCGAATAGCAACTCGCTATCAATACCATTTGACAATCTAATGACCTTCGGGCAAAAAGTGAATCCCCATACACATGAGAAGCGTTCTCGTTAAATCATGAACACTCGTACAAACAACCCGATCTGGGCCGCTGCGCTGCTGCCCGTGATGCTGGTCGCCTGCAGCGACAGCAACAACAATGGCGGCTCTTCGCCGGACCCTGAGCCGTCGATCAGCATCGTTCAGCGCGACTCGGCCGATGCCAACGGCATCAACGGCATCGTCCACGCCAGCAGCGGCATATACGCCATCGGTTACAGCGACCAGGAGGACGACCGCACCGTCATCCTCGGCTACAACGACGACGGCAGCGTCAACACCGATTTCGGGACCGACGGCGTCCTGAGCCTCAATATCAAGGATGGTGGCGACGAGGTGCCCTACGGCATCGTCGAGCTCGCCGACGGCGATCTCCTGTTCGTCGTCAACGCGGCCGATGGCGAGTCCGGCCAGAGTGTCTATCTGGTGCGACTCGACGCCGACAGCGACTTCGCCATCGACGCCGGCTACGGCGACGACGGTGGCGCCGGCAGCGGCCTCGCGGCCGGCGTACAGGAGGTCGTCTTCGGCTGGGCGAACGCGGACAACGGTGCCTTCCCGGACGGCGCCCCGAGCGACACCGCCTACGATCTCCTGCTCGATACCACCGGTGACGAGGAGCGTGTCGTGGTCAACGGCTACGGTCCCGCTGCCAACGGCGAGACCTTCGGTGGTGCCCAGGCCACCGACCGCGATCGCTACGTCACGCGCCTGATGGCCGACGACGGCACGGTCGACGCCGGTTTCAGCGGCGGCGCAGCCTTTGCCTACAGCACGCCCCGCGGCGAGAACAGCACCGACAACGCGCGCCGCGCCAGCCTGGAGGCCGACGGCAGCATCCTCAGCGTCGGCTACACGAACTTCGGTGACGGCCAGAGCAATCACGTCGTGCTCATCAAGCTCAGCCCGGACGGCTCCCTGGACACCGACTTCGGCGGGTTCGTGGTGCCGGCTCCGCCGGCCATCCCTGCCCAGGACGGGGTCGCGATCTTCAATCCGTTCCGGGCAGCCGGTGGCTTCGCCGAGGCTTACGCCGCCGTCGCGCAGTCCGACGGCGACTACGTCACCACCGGCTACGGCCGTGCCAACGCCGGCACCGCTCCGGATACCGGTCCGCTGTCCGTCTACGACGACACCGACGAGAACGACCTGGTCGCCTTCCGCGTGCTCGATGGCACGGGCATCGATCCGGACTACGGCAATCCCGACGCGCCCGGTACGCAGGCCATCCAGTCCGAGGGCACCGACCCGGCCGACGCCGAGGAGATCTCCACCGAGGAGCGTGGCCGCGACATGGTGATGCTGCCCGACGACCGCAGCGTGCACGTCGGCTACTACGGCGGCGTGCCGGCGATCTACGTGCTCACCGCGGACGGCGAGCTCGACACTTCGGTGGACGACGACGGCCTGATCCTGCTGCCGCACGACGAGGTCACCAACACCGGCACGGCGGTCGAGCAGCAGTTCTTCACCGCCGAGCTGTCGGCCGACGGCAAGCTGGCGACCGGCACCCGCGCCAACGATCCGGCCGGCGTCCGCTTCGTGCTGATCGACGGTCTGAGCGACTAGAGACCCGCGTCAGCGCGGCGATCATCGCGCCGGCCCGTCGCCAACGCGGCGGGCCGGCGTTCTCGTTCAGGGTGGTGCCGGCGGCGGTCTCAGCCGCCGATGTAGGACATCTCCACCTTCGCGTCGCCGGTGGTCTCGCTGCTGCGCTGTTCCGAGTAGCGGTCCGCGCGCGCGCCCCAGATGCCGTGCAGGGTCTCGCGGATGGTGTCGTCCGAGCGGCCGTCGCGCAGCAGCGCCCGCAGATCGTGGCCGCGGCTGCCGAAGAGGCAGGTGAAGAGCTGTCCCTCGGCCGACAGCCGGGCGCGCGTGCACCCGCCGCAGAAGGGCTGCGTGACCGAGGCGATGACGCCGATCTCGCCGGTGCCGTCGGCGAAGCGCCAGCGGTTGGCGGTCTCGCCCGGATAGTTCGGCGCCACCGCCTCCAGCGGCCAGCGCGCGTGGATGCGTTCGACGATCTCCGCGGCCGGCACGACCTCGTCGAGGCGCCAGCCGTTGGTGGTGCCGACGTCCATGTACTCGATGAAGCGCAGGATGCAGCCGGTCCCGCGGAAGTGCGCGGCGAGCGGCTCGATCTGGTCGTCGTTGACGCCGCGCTGCACCACCACGTTGATCTTCACCGGCCCCAGCCCGGCGGCCTGCGCGTGCTCCACGGCGCGCAGCACCGGTGCGACCGGAAAGCGGACGTCGTTGATGCGCTGGAAGACGCCGTCGTCGATGGCGTCGAGGCTGACCGTGATGCGGCCCAGGCCGGAATCGGCCAGCGCCTTCGCGCGTTTCGCGCCGAGCAGCGAGCCGTTGGTGGTGAGGCTGATGTCGGTGATGCCCGGGATGCGCGCGAGCTTGGCGATCAGCGTCTCCAGGTCGCGGCGCAGCAGCGGCTCGCCGCCGGTCAGGCGCAGCTTGCGCACGCCCAGCTCGGCGAACAGCCGGCCCAGACGCTCGATCTCCTCGAAGCGGAGCAGGTGCGAGCGCGGCAGGAAGGCGTGCTCGCTGCCGAAGCGCTCGCGCGGCATGCAGTAGGTGCAGCGGAAGTTGCAGCGGTCGGTCAGCGAGATGCGCAGGTCGCGCAGCGGCCGCCCGAGGGCGTCCGGAATCTGCGTGAGCGGTAGGACATCGGCTGGCTGCACGGGCGCGGCACGGCTGCGGAACGACCTCCCAGTATCGCACGCGCCTCGGCGTGCCCGGCAACGCCTCAGCTGACGGCCAGGAACTGCTCGACCAGCGCCAGCAGCTCGGGCAGGTCGCGCACCACTGCGTGCGGCGCGTAGGGGTGACGCACGGTCTGCGGGAAGATGTGGTCGATCCAGTCCTGATCCCAGCCGGCGCCGTTGTAGAAGATCGGCGTGACGCCGGCGCGCGCCGCCGAGATCACGTCGGTGGTGCTGTCGCCGATGTACCAGCAGCCGAGGTTCGGTTCCGCGTCGAGGTCGGCCAGCGCCTTGAGGATGAGGTCCGGCTCGGGCTTGCGGTGGGCCACGTCGTCGCCGCAGGCCATGCAGTCGAAGAGATCCACCCAGCCGGTGCCGTCCACCGCGAAGATCTCGTGCGCCATGAACTGGCGGCTGCGGTTGGACAGCACGCCCAGCTGCAGGTCCCTGTCGCGCATCGCCTGCAGGTGCGTGCGCGCGTCGGGCTCGAGCGGATGGACCTCGCCGAAGACCTTGGCGTAGCTCGCGTCGAAGGCGGCGTGGATGATCTTCTTGGCCTCCTGGTCGGGGCCGAACAGCACCTCGAAGATGTCGGTGCGCGAGATCTTGCGTTCGGCGCGGATCTTGGGGTGCAGGCGCGCGTGTTCGCGCACGTACTTGACCAGCTTGGCGTCCTCGACGGTCTTGGAGTCCTCCGGCCTGAGCAGGCGCTCGACCAGGCCCAGCTCGGCCAGCCGGGGCAGCACGTCGTCGACCGCGTGGTACATGGCGTCGAGCGTGTCGACCAGCGTGGCGTGCCAGTCGAACAGCAGGATGCGGGGCGGTGCGTGCGGCAGCTGGAGGATGCTCATGATGGACCCAGCATGCCGCAGTCCGGCGGCGCGGTCAGGCGTCGAGCGCGGCGAGGCCGTCCAGGACCACGTGCTCGCGGGTCTGCCATGCCGTCGGGTCGAGGTGCGGCAGCAGCGTGGCGGCGTCGCCCCCGCTGAGGAAGGCGGGGCCGTCATGGTCGCGCCGGCAGCGCTCCAGCAGACCCAGCGATGCCGCCAGCGCGGCCTCGGCCACGCAGCCCTCCGTGCTGGTGCCGGGGCGGCCGTCGGCCGGCGCGTCGAAGGCGTGCGGAAAGCGCGTGCGGTCGAGCACCGCGCTGCGCATGGCGTGCAGGCCGGGGGCGATGTAGCCGCCCAGATGGCGGCCCTCGGCGTCCACGATGTCGACCGTCAGCGCGGTGCCGGCGCTGGCCACCAGGAAGGGGCCGCGCAGCTCGCGCCACAGCGCCAGCATGGCCAGGAAGCGGTCCACCCCCAGGCGCGCGGGGTCGTCGTAGGCGATGCGCAGCCCGTCACGCTCGGCTTCGGTATCCGCGAAGCGTACCGCGCTCGCGCCGGCCGCCGCGGCGGCCGCGCGCAGCGCGTCGCGCGTGGTCGCGCCCATGACCTGGGCGATCAGCACTTCCGCGCCCGCCAGTGCCGGCAGCGTCCGCAGCGCCGTCACCGGGTCGCCGTCGTGGGCGTGCCACGCCACCGCCGCGGCGTCGCCCGCGCGCCACTTCAGACGGGTGTTGCCGATGTCGATCAGCACCCGGCTCATGCCGGTCGCACCGAGACATCGCCGGCGTGCACCGCCTGCAGTGCCCCGGTGGCGTCGGCCACCAGCAGCGCGCCGCTCGGGTCCACCCCGCGCGCGATGCCCTGCCAGGCGCTGGCGGCGTGCACGGTCACCGGGCGGTCGCGCAGCACGTCGCGGCGCGCGAAGGCATCGCGGAACGCGTCGAGACCCTGCTCGGCGAAGCGTGCGCAGCCCGCCAGCATGGCGTCCGCGAGCGCCGCGCACAGCGCGCTGCGCGCGGGCGGCGCGCCGGTCACGCAGTCGGCAAGCGCCACGGCCGGCTGATCGAGGGCATCGAGGCCGGCATGGCGGTATACGTTCACGCCCAGGCCGACCACCACGCGGAAGCTGCCGCCCATCTCGCCGCGCGCCTCGATGAGCAGCCCGCCGAGCTTGCCACCGTCGACCACCAGATCGTTCGGCCACTTGAGGCCGACCGCGCGCGCGCCGGCGGCCTCCAGCGCGTCGGCCGCGGCGCAGCCCATCGCCAGCGGGAGGGCGCCGAGCGCAGCCGCCGTGTGCGCGAAGTGCCACGACACCGACAGATACAGGCTGCGGCCGAACGGCGACGCCCAGTCCCGGCCACGCCGGCCGCGGCCGGCACTCTGCATCTCCGCGGTGCAGACCTGCGGATCGGCGCTCGGCGGGGCGTCGAGCAGCCAGCGATTGGTCGAATCGACGGTATCGAGCACGGTGACGGTGTCGGTGCGCGCGCGCAGCGCATCGCGCATGGCCTCGGCATCGAGCGGATCCAGCGGCTCGGCGAGGCGATAGCCGCGGCCCGCGGTGGCGGCGATGTCGAGTGCGTAGTCGCGCTTCAGGCGCGCCACGCGCTTGGCCAGGGCCGCGCGTGAGCAGCCGGCGCGCATGGCGAGCTGCTCGCCGGAGTGCCAGTCGCCGTCGGCGAGCGCGCGCAGCAGCGCGCTCAGTTCCGGTTGCGGATCAGCCATCGCCGCAGCAGCGCGATGCGCTCCATGCGCACCTCGGTGCCCTGCAGCAGGCGCTGCAGATTCTCGCGGTGCTTGAAGATGACCAGCGCCGCCATCGCCATAACGAAGGGCGCGGCGCCGTCGGGCAGTTGATCGGCCGGCACGATCAGGCCGCATGCCACCGCCGTGACCGCGGCCAGCGTGCTGGCCAGGCCGATGTAGCCGGTGGCGAGCGCGGTGAGCAGGAAGACGCCGAGCATGATCGCGAAGATGCCCGGCAGCAGCACCGCGAACACGCCGGCCAGTGTCGCCACGCCCTTGCCGCCGCGGAAGCCGGTCCACACCGGATAGCAGTGGCCGACCGCCGCCGCGACGCCGGCGATGAAGCCGAGCGGCTCCGGATTGGCGGCGCCGCCGAGCAGCCACGGCAGCAGCAGCACCGCCAGCACGCCCTTGCCGATGTCGATGGCCAGCACCGGAATGGCGAGTCGCGCACCGCCGGCGCGCAGCGCATTGGTGGCGCCGACGTTGCCCGAGCCGCTGCTGCGCAGATCGACACCGCGCAGGCGTGCCATCAGCGACCCGCCCAGCACGGTGCCGAGCAGGTAGCCGCCGAGGGCGCACAGGACACCGGCCAGGAACGGGCTCATGCCGCGGCCTCGCCGAGCCAGGCGGCACGCCGCGCGCGCGCCGCGCTGTCGGCGTCGTCGTCGAGCCTGAGCCGGAAGGCATCGGCGAGCGGGGTTTCCGGTGCCAGCAGTGCCTCGCGCAGTTGGTGGTCGCGGAAGTAGTGCGCCGTCACCGGTTCACCGGGGCGCAGCCGGAGCAGGCGCGCGCTGATGTTGTGCGCGGTGACGCGGGCGCTACCGAGTGCCACCAGCTCGTCGCCGCCGCCCAGGCCTGCGCGCTGCGCCGGGCTGTTCTCGACCACGCCGGCCAGCACGGCGCTCTCCGGGCGCAGGCGCAGCCCGACGCGGGCCTGCCGCTCGGGATGCTGATCGTCGACGTCGTGCTCGCAGCGGATGCCGAACGCGGCCAGCATCTCGGGCAGCGGCAGCTCGCCGGTGCCGCGCAGCCAGCCGTGCAGGTCGGTGCCGAGCTCCGGGATGCCCGACAGCGCGCGCGCGGCGCGCTCCAGCGCGCCCTCCGGCGCCGGCGTGCCGGTGGCGCCGTGGTCCTGCCAGAGCCTGCGCATGACGGCGTCGAGACTGGTATCGCCGTCGCGGCGCAGGCGCAGGTCCAGCAGCAGGGCGGCGAGCGCGCCCTTGGCGTAGTAGCTGACGGTGGCGTTGGGGAGGTTCTCGTCGGGCTGGTAGAACTTGGTCCACGCCTCGAAGCTCGACTCGGCCAGGCTGTGCAGCTGGCGGCCGGGCGTGCGCCCGACGCGGGTCATGGTGCGCGCGACCAGGTCGAGATATTCCTGCACGCTCAGGCAGCCGGCGCGCAGCAGCATGTAGTCGTCGTAGTAGCTGGTGACCCCTTCGTAGGCCCACAGATCGCGGGTGTAAGCCTCGGCGCCGAGATCGGATGCCGCGAAGGCTTCCGGCGTGATGCGCTTGACGTTCCAGAGGTGGAAGTACTCGTGGCTGCACAGCCCGAGGAACTCGCGATAGGCGGCCTTGCGCTCGGTTTCGCCCTGCAGGGGCAGTGCATCGCGCGCGCACACCAGCGCGCAGGAGCTGCGGTGCTCGAGGCCGCCGTAGCTGTCGGCGGTGACCGCGGTCTGGAACTGGTAACGCGCCAGCGCCGGTTCGTTGCCGAAGAGCGCGCGCTGGGTCTCGCACACCCGCGTCAGATCCTCGCGCAGGCGTGCCTCGTCCAGCGCCGGCGGCAGCAGGCCGGTGAAGGCGAGCTCGTGGTCGATGCCGTCGGCCGCGAAGCGCACCCGTCGCAGCGGTCCGAAGCTCAGCGGGTGATCGACGAGGTCTTCCCAGTCGTCGGCGCGGAAGTCGCCGAAGCCGCGCTTGTCGGTGTCCACCGGCGTCAGCGTGGTGGCGGCGCACCAGTCCTCGAGCGGCGGCGGCTCGATGGTGACGCCGACGGCGCCGTCGTGGCCCTCCACGCGCCAGAACACCGAGGTGCCGTTGATGAAGCCGCGACTGTCGTCGAGATAGGCCTTGCGCACGCTGGGGTCGAAGGCGTGGATCTCGTACTCGACGACCAGCGGCCCGTCGCACGGCGCGAGGCGGATGCTGCGCTTGTCCAGACGCTGCCAGCACACCGGCTGGCCGTGGCTCTCGGCGCGCAGCCAGGTGATGTGGCGCGCGAAGTCGCGCACCAGGTAGCTGCCGCGGGTCCAGCTCGCCAGGCGCAGCACCTGACCGTCGGCCTGCGGTTCCGCGATGCGGCACTGCAGGCGCAGGCGATGGGCCTGCGGGTCGGCGAGCCGGATGTGGAAGTGCAGCGAAGGCTTGGCCAAGACGCTTGCCCGTCCTGCGGCGAAAGGGCTGGCATTGTAGCGTTGCGCTTCGCCGGACCGTACCGCCGGCTTTTGGCTACACTCGCGTCAAATCACGCGCTGCCCCAGGAGAACGCAATGCGCGCCGTCGTCTGCAAGTCCCTCGGTCCCCCCGACGATCTCGCCGTCGAGGAACGCCCGGATCTCGAGCCCAAGGCGAATGAGGTCTGCATCAAGGTGCACGCATGCGGCGTCAACTTCCCGGACACGCTGATCGTCGAGGGGCGCTACCAGCTGCGCGCCGAGCCGCCCTTCATCCCCGGCTCCGAGGTCGCCGGCGAGGTGATCGCGGTGGGCGAGAAGATCCGCCACGTGCGTCCGGGCGACCGCGTCACCGCGCTGGTGCAGGTGGGCGGATTCGCGGATCAGGCCTGTGCGCCGGGCGAGGCCGTCATGCCCATCCCGCGCGAGATGGACTATTCGCAGGCCTCGGCATTTCCGCTGGTCTACGGCACCGTCATCCATGCGCTGCGTCAGCGCGCCGCGCTCGCCGAGGGCGAGACGCTGCTGGTGCTCGGCGCCGGCGGCGGCGTCGGTCTGGCGGCGGTGCAGATCGGCAAGCTCATGGGCGCGCGCGTGATCGCCGCGGCCAGCACGCAGGAGAAGCTGTCGCTGGCCAGCCACTACGGCGCCGACGAGACCATCAACTATTCGCACGGCTCCTTCAAGGACGAGGTCAAGAAGCGCACCAACGGCCAGGGTGCCGATGTCATCTTCGATCCGGTCGGCGGCGATCTCGCGCAGGACTGCTTCTCGGCGATCAACTGGCGCGGTCGCTATCTGGTGATCGGCTTCGCGGCCGGCGGCATTCCCGAGGTCGCGCTGAACCGCCTGCTGCTCAAGGGGGCCTCGGCGGTGGGCGTGTTCTGGGGCGCCTTCGTGGCGCGCGAGCCCAAGGTCAACTTCGAGAACTTCGAGCAGCTCTTCGCGTGGTTCAGCGAGGGCAAGCTGCGGCCGCACATCTCGAAGACCTATCCGCTGGAGGAAGCCGCTCAGGCGCTGGCCGACATGCGCGCACGGCGCGTGAACGGCAAGATCGCGCTTCTGCCCTGAGCCGGCCGGCCGCGGTGCGCGGCCCCTACAAGTCCTGACGGAGACTGCATGTTCTCGCGCATCTGCGTGGTGTGTACCGGCAATATCTGCCGCAGCCCGATGGGCGAGGCTCTGCTGCGCGAGCGCGCGGGCGACCGGCTGACCGAGGTGTTCTCGGCCGGTACCGGGGCCCTCGAGGGGCATCCGGCCGACCCGACCGCGGTGGCGCTGATGGCCGAGCGCGGCATCGACATCACGCCGCACAGGGGCAAGCAGGCGACCTCCGGACTGATGGCCGCGGCCGATCTGGTGCTGGCGCTGGACGGCTCGCACCTCGACTGGCTGCACCGGCACCTTCCGCAGCTGCGCGGACGCACCTTCCGCCTTCTGCACTGGCGCGGCGAGGCCGATGTGCCCGATCCCTACCGCCAGCCGCGCGCCGCCTTCGAGCACGCGCTGGCGCTCATCGACCAGGGCGTGGACGACTGGCTGCAGCGCATCGGCTGAGCGGAGGCGCATCGTCAGGAGAACGCGGGGAACCACAGATTTCACAGATTCAGGGGATTGTTCGAGCTGGTGGCGCTGACAGAGTCAGCGCACACCAGAACCAGGAAAATCGGCGTCAATCTGCGAAATCTGTGGGTAACCGTTTTCCGGGATTCGGCGCCCTTCCGCGACCCCCGTCGTCCGGTTGCTCCGCCGGTTGCCAATGAAAGGCGCGCGCGTGTGGCTGGCGGCCCCGCGCCTGCTGTACACTTTTTGGCCATTCAGCGGTCACGGGCACAGCCCGCATCGATGGTCACATCCAAGCTGCACGACGGCGCCGAGCCTCCGGCGCCCGACGCCACGGCGGATGCGCCGCGGCCGGCACCCAAGCTCTTCATCAAGACCTTCGGCTGCCAGATGAACGAGTACGACTCGGCCAAGATGGCCGACGTTCTCGCCGCTTCCGACGGTTACCAGCGCACGACCGAGCCCGACGAGGCCGATCTGCTGCTGCTCAACACCTGCTCGGTGCGCGAGAAGGCGCAGGAGAAGGTGTTCTCGGAGCTGGGGCGCTGGCGCGAGTGGAAGACGGCGCGACCCGGCCGCCAGGTCGCGGTCGGCGGCTGCGTGGCGTCGCAGGAGGGCGAGGCCATCGCCCGGCGCGAGCAGCTGGTCGATGTCGTCTTCGGTCCGCAGACCCTGCACCGGTTGCCGCAGCTGCTCGACGCCACCCGCGCCTCGGGCAGGCCCGCCGTCGACGTCAGCTTTCCGGAGATCGAGAAGTTCGACCGGCTGCCGGAGCCGCGCGCCGACGGGCCCACGGCCTTCGTGTCGATCATGGAGGGCTGCAGCAAGTACTGCAGCTTCTGCGTGGTGCCCTACACCCGGGGCGAGGAGGTATCGCGTCCGCTGCACGATGTGCTCGTCGAGTGCGCCCAGCTGGCGGCGTCGGGGGTCCGCGAGGTCACCCTGCTGGGGCAGAACGTCAACGGCTATCGCGGCGCGGCCGGGGACGGCAGCACCTGCGACCTCGCGTTGCTGATCCACTACGTGGCACGCATCGAGGGCATCGAGCGCATCCGGTTCACGACCTCGCACCCGCTCGAATTCGACGACGGCCTGATCGAGGCCTTCGCCGACGAGCCCAAGCTGGCGAACTATTTGCATCTTCCCGTGCAGTCGGGCTCGGACCGCGTCCTCAAGCTGATGAAGCGCAATCACACCGCCGGGGTCTATCTGGACAAGATCCGCCGCCTGCGCGCGGCGCGGCCGGACATTGCGCTGTCGTCGGACTTCATCGTCGGCTTCCCGGGCGAGACCGACGACGACTTCCGCGCCACCATGGACCTGATCGCCGAGGCGCGATTCGACAGTGCCTTCTCCTTCGTCTACAGCCCGCGTCCGGGCACGCCCGCCGCCAACCTGCGCGACGGCGTGCCGCCAGCGGTCAAGCAGGAGCGCCTGTCGATCCTGCAGAACCGCATCCGGCAGCTCTCCGACGAATACTGCCGCGGTCTGGTCGGCGGCACTTTCCCGGTACTGGTGGAGCGACCCTCGCGCCGCGGCGACGGCCAGATGGCGGGCCGACTGTCCAACAACCGCTGGGTCAATTTCGATGCCCCGGCGGATGCCGTCGGACGCTTCGTGGACGTCACCGTGACCGAGGCGCTCAGCAACTCGCTGCGCGGGCGTCTGGCGGAGGCGGGCGCCACCGCGTGAACACCCCCCTGCGCAGTCTCGATATCGAGCTGGCTCCGGATGATGCACGCCGGCTGGCCAGCCTCAACGGGCCCTTCGATGCCCACCTCCGGCAGGTGGAGCTGCGCCTGGGCGTGGAGATCCGCAACCGCGGCGCGCGCTTCCGGCTGCTGGGGCCGGACGACGGCATCGCGCGCGCCGAGGACGTGCTGCGCCGGCTCTACGCGCAGACCGAGTCGCAGACCCTGACCACCGAGAACGTGCACCTGGCGCTCACCGAGGCGCTGGACAGCGCGCCGCCCGAGTCGGTCGCCGGTGGCGCGGCCGCGTCCGGCGATGCGCACGCCGATGCCGACGAGGAGACCGACGGATCCGAGGGGCGCGAAGCCGGGGCGCCGCAGCCGGCGGGCAGCGAGATCGTCATCCGCACGCGCCGCGGCATCGTGCGCGGGCGCACCCAGAAGCAGCGCGACTATCTCTCGGCCATCGCGGCCAACGACGTCAACTTCGGCATCGGGCCCGCCGGCACCGGCAAGACCTACCTCGCCGTCGCCAGCGCGGTGCATGCGCTGGAGCGCGACCGGGTGCGGCGCATCGTGCTGACGCGGCCGGCGGTCGAGGCCGGCGAGAAGCTCGGCTTCCTGCCCGGCGATCTGTCGCAGAAGGTCGACCCGTACCTGCGGCCGCTCTACGACGCGCTCTACGAGATGCTCGGCTTCGAGCGCGTGGCGCGGCTGATCGACAAGCAGGTCATCGAGATCGCGCCGCTGGCCTTCATGCGCGGGCGCACGCTCAACGAGTCCTTCGTCATCCTCGACGAGGCGCAGAACACCACCCGCGAGCAGATGAAGATGTTCCTCACCCGCATCGGCTTCTCGTCGGTGGCGGTGGTGACGGGCGACATCACGCAGATCGATCTGCCGCGCAACATGCAGTCGGGCCTGCGGCACGCGCTGCAGGTGCTCGACGCCGTGCCCGGCATCGGCATGACCTATTTCGGACGCGCCGATGTCGTGCGCCATCCGCTGGTGCAAGCCATCGTGCAGGCCTATGAAGCGCATGAGGATGACGACGCCAGCGACAGCCCGTGAGCGAGATCCTCGTCCAGCGCCGCGTCCCGCCGCGCGGCATTCCGGCGGCGGACAGCCTGCGCGGCTTCGCGCGTGCCGCCGGTGCCGACGGCGATCTCTGCCTGCGCATCGTCGACGCGGCCGAGTCGCGGGCGCTCAACCACCGCTATCGCGACCGCGACCGGCCGACCAACGTGCTCTCCTTCCCGGCGCAGGCTCCGGTGCCCGGCATGACGATGCTCGGCGACCTGGTGCTGTGCGCGCCGGTGATCGCCGCCGAGGCCGCCGAGCAGGGCAAGCCGGCGCGCGCGCACTGGGCCCACATGGTGGTGCACGGCGTGCTGCACCTGCGCGGCCATGATCACGAGAACGACGACGAGGCGGCGGCCATGGAGGCCGAGGAACGCCGCATCCTCGCCGCCCTCGGAATCGCTGATCCATACTGAGATTCCCAAACCGCGGCCGTCCGGCCGCGCCCTTCCTCACTCATGAACGACGACTCGGAAAGTAGCAACGGCAACGGCCAGGAACGCAGCGACGGGGGCAACTGGTTCCGCCGCCTCGGCAAGTCGATAGCGGGAGGGCCGCGCAACCGCGGCGACATCCTCGAGTTCCTCGGCGAGGCCTCCAGCGAAGGGCTGATCGAGGGCGAGGCGCTGCCCATGATCGAGGGTGTGCTCGAGACCGCCGACCTCCAGGCGCGCGACATCATGATTCCGCGCGCGCAGATGGTCGTGCTGGAGGACGACTGGACCCTCGATCAGGTGCTGGAGGCGGTGGTCGAGTCGGGCCACTCGCGCTTCCCGGTGGTCGGCCATTCGCGCGACGAGATCACCGGCATCCTGCTGGCCAAGGATCTGCTGCGCTTCTCGCGTTCCGACGCCCCCGGCTTCGATGTCGGCGCCCTGCTGCGTCCGGCCGTGTTCGTGCCCGAGTCCAAGCGCGTCAGCATCATGCTGCAGGAGTTCCGCTCGGGGCGGAATCACATGGCGATCGTGGTCGACGAGTACGGCGGCGTCGCCGGGCTGGTCACCATCGAGGATGTCATCGAGCAGATCGTCGGCGAGATCGACGACGAGTACGACGAAGCCGAGGGCGCGATGATCCTCAAGCAGGACGAGCGCCGCTTCCTCGTGCAAGGGCTGACGCCCATCGAGGACTTCAACGAATACTTCAGCGCCGGATTCTCGGACGAGGAGTTCGACACCGTCGGCGGGCTGGTCGCGCACCACTTCGGCCACATGCCCCGGCGCGGCGAGAGCCTGCGCATCGAGAGCTTCACCTTCAACGTGCAGCGTGCCGACTCGCGTCGCGTGCACGTGCTCCAGGTCACGCTGAGCGCCGCCGAATGAGCTGGCGCGTGCCGTGCGCCGCGGCGCTCGGCGCGCTCCTGCTGATGGCCGTCCCGGGCACCGCGCCGGCCGACGATCACCTGCCGCCGCGCATCAGCCTGCTGACCTTCGGCCCGGGCGCGATCTACTGGCAGCGGTTCGGACACAACGCGCTGCTGGTGCGCGACCACGGCGTCGGCGGCGGCACGGTCTACAACTACGGCTACTTCGACTTCGGCCAGGAGAACTTCCTGGCCAACTTCGTCTACGGGCGCATGGACTATCGCCTGGCGGCCGACACCCTGTCGCGCACCGTCGCCCAGTACCACCGCGAGGGGCGCGAGCTCCACGAGCAGGTGCTCGATCTGTCGCCCACCCAGGCGCGCGAACTGGCCGCCTTCTTGGAGTGGAACGCCCGGCCGGAGAACGCCGCGTATCGCTACGACTACTTCCTGCAGGCGTGCTCGACGCGCGTGCGCGACGCGCTCGACATGGTCACCGGCGGCGCGCTGCGCATCCTCGAGGCCGCGCCCGCCGAGCTCACGCTGCGCGAGCAGGTGCTGCGCCTGACCGCGCCCGATCCGCCGCTCATGCTGGCGCTCGATCTCATCCTCGGGCCGCCGGCCGACAGACCGCGCACCCTCTGGGAGGAGACCTTCGTGCCGGAGGTGCTGGAGGAAGCCGTGCGCGGTGTCACGCTGGAAGCGCGCGGATCGGAACCGGCGCGACCGCTGGTGCGACAGGAGCGCGTGCTGGTCGCGCGGGATCCGGCGCGCGCCGCGGCGGTGCCGCCGGAACAGCCGCCGGCGCTGGCGCCGTGGTTCGCCGGCGCCGGCCTGCTGTGGGTCGTGCTGCTGCTGGCGACGCGGCGGGTGCGTGCGCTGTGGCTGATCCTGGGCGGCACGCAGCTGCTCGTCGCAGGTACGGCCGGGCTGGTGATGGCCTTCATCGGCGTCGCCACCGCCCACTGGGCGGGCTGGTACAACCTCAACATGGCCTTCTACAACCCGCTCGCCTGGGCAGCGCTGCCGGCGCTGTGGACCGCCGCGCGCGGACACCCGCTGCGCCGCTGGCAGCGCGCGGCCCTGGGCATGCTGCTGGTGGTCGCGCTGCTCGGCGTCGCGGCGCCGTTCTGGCAGGCCAACCTCCACCACCTGCTGTTCTGGCTGCCGGCGCACGCGGTGCTGTGGTGGACGGCCGCCGGGCAGGCTGCTGCTACTCGATCCCCAGCTTCTTGATCTTGTAGCGCAGCTGGCGGAAGCTCAGGCCGAGGCGTTCAGCGGCGCGGGTGCGGTTCCAGCGGGTGGCCTCGAGCGCCTCGACGATGGCGTCGCGCTCCATGGCCTGCATGCGCGCTTCCAGGGACTGCGGTTCGGGGGCGTCTTCCGTCGGAGGTGGCGCGGGTGCGGGTTCGGTCGCGGACGCGGGAGCGCCGGAGGTGCCGTTCGCCGGATTGCGCGGTGCTTCCAGGCGCAGTTCGCCGACCGTGATGGTGCTGCCGGTGCACAGGGTCATGGCGCGTTCGAGCACGTTCTCCAGCTCGCGCACGTTGCCGGCGAAGCCGTGCGTCATCAGGCGCTGCATGGCGGCGCTGTCGATGACCGGCGGCTGCGCGAGCTCGTGGCGGTCCGCGATGGCGCGCACGATGTGCTCGGCGAGCAGGGGGATGTCCTCGGGGTGCTCGCGCAGCGCGGGGGTCTGCACGGCGACGACGTTGAGGCGGTAGTACAGGTCCTGCCGGAAGCGTCCGTCGGCGACACACTGGGCGAGGTCGACGTTGGTTGCCGAGATGATGCGCACGTTGACGGGAATCTCGTCGCGCGCGCCCACCGGCCGAACCACCCGTTCCTGCAGTGCGCGGAGCAGCTTGACCTGCATGGACAGCGGCAGCTCGGCGATCTCGTCGAGGAACAGCGTCCCGCCCTCGGCGGCCTGGAATAGACCCGGGTTGTCGCGCGCCGCGCCGGTGAAGGCGCCGCGCACGTGCCCGAAGAGCTCGCTCTCCATGAGCTCGGACGGGATGGCGCCGCAGTTGACCGGGACGAAGGGGCCGTCGGCGCGCGCGCTCTGGCGATGCACGAGGCGGGCGACGCGTTCCTTGCCGGTGCCGGACTCTCCGCTGATGTGCAGCGGTGCCTGGCTGCGCGCCACCCGCGTGACCAGATCGCGCAGGGCGTGCATGACCGGTGCATCGCCGAGCAGGCCGCTGTCGTCGGCCGAGGCGTCGGGCCGTCGCGCGGGCAGGCGCAGGGCGTCGTTCACCAGTTTGCGCAGCTGCTCGAGCTGCAGCGGCTTGCTGACGAAGTCGAAGGCGCCCGCCTTGAGGCTGTCGACCGCCGCCTGGGCGTTGCCGTAGGCGGTGATCACGGCCACCGGAACGCCGGGGTGGTGCTGCTGGATGTGCTCCACCAGTGCGATGCCGTTGCCGTCCGGCAGGCGCATGTCGGTGAGACAGAGCGCGAAGTCGCCCTCCGCGAGCAGGCGCTGACCGTCGGCGACGGTCTCCGCCGGTACCGCCTCGAGCTGCATGCGCGCGAGCGCCACGCCGAGCAGTTCGCGGATGTCGCGCTCGTCATCGACCACCAGCACGCGCGCCGTGCTCATGCCGCGACGCTCCGGATGGAGGCGGGCACCTGCATGACGAAGTGTGCGCCGGTGGGCGCATCGGGCTTCAGCGTCAGCTGCGCGCCGTTGGCCTCGCACAGCGTGCGCGCGAGATAGAGACCGAGGCCGGTGCCCTTGGCGCTGGTGGTGAAGAAGGGCTCGAAGATCTGGTCGCCCAGCGCCTCGCCGATGCCGGGACCGTCGTCGCGCAGATGCAGCAGCACGCGGCCGCTCGCCGGCTGCGCGACCAGGTCGATGCGCTGCGCGCCGCTCTCCACGCTGTTGCGCCAGAGGTTGTGCAGGATGCGGCAGAAATGGTCGGCGTCGAAGTGCACGCGGGTGTCGAGCGGCAGCGCATCGAGGTCGAGGTGCAGTGCCACCCGGGTCGCGCAGTCACCGTCGCCCTCCAGGAACTGGCGGTGGGCCTGTTCGAGAAGCTCGCGCAGCGGTCGGCTCAGGGGTTCCGGTGCGCGGCCCCGGCCGATCTCGAGGACATCGCGGACGATGCCGTCGATGCGGCGCGTGTGACGCTCGATGACGGCGCGCAGCGCCGCCGCCTCCGCGGCGTCGCTGCTCGCCTCGAGGAGCTCGGTGGCCTGCGTGATGGCCGAGAGCGGGTTCCGGATCTCGTGCGCGATCGAGGCCGAGAGCCGGCCGAGTGCGGCGAGCTTGAGGCGCTGCGCCTCGTCGCGCGCGCGCCGCGCGTCCTCCAGCAGCACGAGCACCGGGGCGTGATCGCCGGCCGCCAGCGCGGTGTAGCGCACCATGAGTTCGCGTCCGTCGAGCCGGAGCGGGGTCGAAGGGGTGTGGCCGGTGCGCCAGCGCGCGAGATCGGCGGCGAGCTCGGGACTCAGCCGGCGCAGGTCCTGACCCATCTGGGCGCCGGGTGTGGGCAGCAGTGCGCGGGCGGCGTCGTTGAGGGTGCGCAGACGCTGCATGTCGTCGACCACCAGCACGCCGGAGCGCATGGTGGCGACGATGGTGTCGTTGATGCGGGAGAGGTCGCTGAGCGCGCTGCCCGCCTGCTCGGCGCGCGCCTCGCTGCGCCGGGCGCGCACCGACACCGTGCTGGCCGCGGTCGCGACCACGAAGAGGACCGCGCCGAGCGCGCCCGCCTGCGTCAGCGGCGCTGCGGTCCAGTCGTCCGGATACTGCAGCCAGAGCTCGATGCCGAACAGCGTGAGGGTGGCGAGTGCGGCGCACAGGTTCGCGAGGCGCGGGCGCAGCAGCAGGCCGTAGGCGAGCACCGGCACCAGCAGCAGCACGCCCATGCCGCCGGAAATGCCGGTGCTGGCGGCAAGCAGGCCGCCGACGACCGCGAGATCGGCGGTCACGTGCAGCGCCAGTTGGTGCTCGAACGGCGGCGTCCGCGTCACGTAGCCGATCATCAGCAGACTGCCGGCGGCGAACCAGGCGTAGGTCATCGCCTGGAACAGGCCCGGCAGGCGCAGGCCCAGGAAATCCGGTGCCACACCGCCGAAGAAGACCGCGGCCAGCGCGGGCGCGAGCACCAGCCGGTAGAGGCACAGGGCGCGCAGGACGCGCCAGTCCTCTGCGCCGCGCTCAGGCATCGCGGTCCGCGTCGCGACAACGGCTGCAGCGCAGCGCATCGTCGAGGTGGCGGCGCTCCACGAAGGTGCCGCAACCGGCGCAGGCGCGCAGGTCCGCCACCGATTCGTCGGCGGCATCGCGA
Organism: Algiphilus sp.; assembly: GCF_023145115.1. NCBI lineage: Bacteria > Pseudomonadati > Pseudomonadota > Gammaproteobacteria > Nevskiales > Algiphilaceae > Algiphilus > Algiphilus sp. Next base: position 89,168 of record NZ_JAGLEJ010000001.1, on the reverse strand, counting down.
TCGATCTGCCGCGCCGGCATCAGCGAGCGGATGCCGCGGAAAACGAGATAACCGATGATGAGGAACAGCAGCAGTCGGAGCATCGCAGGGATCGATTCGACGAATTCCGGTATTGTGCGCGCTGCGCGTTACTGGTGGAAAACCCGCAACCGCTCCCGTCAAGAGGGGCGCAGGCGGCTCGCAACAGCAGGGAGTCTGCATGAATCTGCACGAATACCAGGCCAAAGAGCTCTTCGAGCGTTATGGCATTCCCGTTCCCAAGGGCAAGCTCGCCGACCAGCCCAACGCCGTGCGTCAGGCCGCCAAGGATCTCGGCGGTCGTGTCGTCGTCAAGGCGCAGGTCCACGCCGGTGGTCGTGGCAAGGCCGGCGGCGTCAAGCTGGTCGACGACCCGGATGCCGCCGCCGATGCCGCCGGCGCCATGCTGGGCGAGCGCCTCGTCACCAAGCAGACCGGCCCCGAGGGCCTGCCCATCGGCAGCGTCTGGGTCGAGGAGCCGTCCGACATCGCGCGCGAGCTCTATCTCTCGGCGCTGGTCGACCGCGGCACCGAGCGTGTCGTGTTCATGGCGTCGCCGGATGGCGGCATGGACATCGAGGAGGTCGCCGCCAGCACGCCCGAGCGCATCCGTTCCGTCGAGGTCGATCCCGCGGCCGGGCTGCAGCCCTATCAGGCGCGCCAGCTGGGCTTCTTCCTCGATCTGAACAAGGAGCAGGTCGCGCAGTTCACCAGGCTGTTGGACGGGCTGTACCGACTGTTCACCGAGCTCGACACCAGCCTGGTCGAGATCAACCCGCTTATCGTCACCGGCGACGGCAGCCTGCGCGCGCTGGACGCCAAGCTCAACTTCGACGACAACGCGCTGTTCCGCCACAAGGAGATCGCCGCCATGCGCGATCTCAGCCAGGAGGACGAGCGCGAGCGCATCGCGCTGCAGCACGATCTGAACTACGTGCCGCTGGACGGCAACATCGGCTGCATGGTGAACGGCGCCGGACTGGCGATGGCCACCATGGACATCATCCAGCTGCACGGCGGCGCGCCGGCCAACTTCCTCGATGTCGGTGGCGGTGCCACCGCGGAGCGCGTCACCAACGCCTTCAAGCTGATCACCAGCTCCAGCGACGTGAAGGCCATCCTGGTCAACATCTTCGGCGGCATCGTGCGCTGCGACCTCATCGCCGAGGGCATCATCGAGGCGGTCAAGCAGGTCGGCCTCAAGGTTCCGGTGGTGGCCCGACTCCAGGGCACCAACATGGAGAAGGGCCAGGAGCTGCTGCGCAACAGCGGCCTGAAGATCACGCCGGTAGACGATCTGACCGAGGCGGCCCAGACCGTGGTCGCGCTCGCCAGCAAGGAAGGCTGAAGAACCGTGAGCATTCTCGTAGACAGCAAGACGCGCGTCATCTGCCAGGGCTTCACCGGCAAGCAGGGGACGTTCCACTCGGAGCAGGCCATCAGCTACGGCACCAACCTCGTCGGCGGCGTCAGCCCTGGCAAGGGCGGCGGCACGCATCTCGACCGGCCGGTGTTCAACACTTGCCACGACGCCGTGCGCGAGACCGGTGCCGAGGCTTCCATGATCTACGTGCCGGCCGCGGGTGCCGCCGACGCGATCCTCGAGGCCGCCGACGCGGGCGTGAAGATCATCGTCTGCATCACCGAGGGCAATCCGGTGCTCGACATGGTGCGGGTCAAGGCCGCCCTCAAGAACTATCCGGACGCCGTGCTCATCGGGCCGAACTGCCCTGGCATCATCACGCCGGACCAGTGCAAGATCGGGATCATGCCCGGCCACATCCACAAGGAAGGCCGCGTCGGCATCGTGTCGCGCTCCGGCACGCTGACCTACGAGGCCGTCTGGCAGACCACGCAGAACGGTCTCGGCCAGTCGACCTGCGTGGGCATCGGCGGCGACCCGGTACGCGGCATGGGCTTCATCGACTGCATCAAGCTCTTCGAGCAGGATCCGCAGACCGAGGCGGTCATCATGGTCGGCGAGATCGGTGGCACCTCCGAGGAGGAGGCTGCCGAGTACATCCGCGACCATGTCAGCAAGCCCGTGGTGGCCTACATCGCGGGCGTGACGGCACCGCCCGGCAAGCGCATGGGCCACGCCGGCGCCATCGTCTCGGGGGGCAAGGGCACCGCCGACGACAAGTTCGCGGCGCTGGAGGCGGCGGGTGTCACCACGGTGCGCTCGCCCGCCGACCTCGGCGCGGCCATCGCCAAGGAGCTCGGCGCCTGAGATCGGGGCCGTCCCCGGGTCGCCGATGAGCGGATCCTTGCGCATAGCGGTCGCGCAGCGGCACTTCCGCGTCGGCGACGTCGCCGGCAATGCCGATGCCATGATCGCCGACCTGGCGCATGCGCGCGATGCGCTCGGTGCGCAGCTGGTCGTCTTCCCGGAGCTGGCGCTGGTCGGCTATCCGCCGGACGATCTGCTGCTGCGCAGCGGCCTCCCCGAAGCGGTGGAGACGGCGATGGCGCGCATCGCCGCGGCCGTTTCCGGCATCACGGTCGTCATCGGCCATCCCAGCTTCGACGACGGCATCTGCCGCAACAGTGCCAGCGTGCTGCGTGACGGCGCCTGCGTCGCGCGGACCCACAAGCAGGCACTGCCCAACTACGGCGTGTTCGACGAGAAGCGCCACTTCACGCCCGGCGAGCGCACGCTGTGCTTCGACTGCGCCGGACGGCGCATCGGCCTGCTGGTCTGCGAGGATCTCTGGGTCCCGGAGCCGGCCGAGCAGGCCCGGGCCGACGGTGCCGAGCTCATCGTGAGCATCAATGCATCGCCCTTCACGCGCGGCAAGGCGCAGCAGCGCGCCGAGATCGTCCGCGCCCGGGCGCGCGAGACCGGTCTGCCGCTGCTCTACGCGAATCTGGTCGGCGGGCAGGACGATCTGCTCTTCGACGGCGCATCCCATGCCATCGACGGCAGCGGTGCGCCCACCTTCGTCTCCCCGCCCTTCGTGGACGACCTCTTTCCGGTGGATTGCGAGCAGGGCGTGCTGCGCGGGCCGGTGTTCGAGGGCGAAGAGGCGATGGCCGTGCTGTGGCGCGGTCTGGTGCGCGCGGTGCGCGACTACGTCGATGGCAACGGGTTTCCGGGCGCCATCGTCGGACTGTCCGGCGGCATCGACTCGGCGGTGGTGGCGGCGATCGCGGTCGATGCCCTCGGCGCCGAGCGCGTGCGCACGGTGGCGATGCCGTCGCGCTACACCGCCGGCATGTCCAACGACGATGCCGGCGAGCAGGCGCGGCGCATGGGTACGCGGCACGACGTCATCCCGGTGGAGCCGGCCTTCGGCGCCGTCACCGACATGCTCGGGGACGTCTTCGCCGGTCGCGAGCCGGACGTCACCGAAGAGAACCTGCAGTCGCGCATCCGCGGCCTCCTGCTGATGGCGATGTCGAACAAGTTCGGTCACGTCGTGCTGACCACCGGCAACAAGTCCGAGATGGCGGTCGGCTACGCCACGCTCTACGGGGACATGTGCGGCGGCTTCGCGCCGCTCAAGGATGTCTACAAGGGCGACGTCTGGCGGCTGGCGCGCTGGCGCAACCGCGAGGTCGAGGTCATTCCGGCGCGGGTCATCGACCGGCCACCGAGCGCGGAGCTGCGCGCCGACCAGACCGACGAGGATTCACTGCCGCCGTACGCCGTGCTGGACGAGATTCTGCGGCTCTACGTCGAGGAGCAGCAGGCGCCATCGGCCATCGCCGCGCAGGGCTTCGATGCGGACATCGTGGCGCAGGTCACCGCACTGGTGCGGCGCGCCGAGTACAAGCGGCGGCAGGCGCCGCCGGGGCCCAAGGTGACGCCGGTGGCCTTCGGGCGCGACCGGCGCTTCCCGATCACGGCGCGCTACGAGACGCTCTGATCCTCGGGCATGGCCTCGGGTGCCGGGGCCTGCTCGCTGTCATCGCCGCCGAACGGCCAGAGCTTCTGCCACCAGCTCTTCTCGGGCGTGACCGGCACGCGCCGGGCGCGCACCGGCTCCACCTTGGCCAGCAGCTCGCGCGCCTCGCTGGCCTGCTCGCTGAGCCCCAGCTCGGCGTAGGAGCGCGCCAGCATCTCGACCGCGTCCAGTGTCGCCGGCGCGCCCGGATACTCGGCGATGACCGCTTCGGCGCGGCGGGCCGCCGCCAGCCAGGCGCCACGTCCGTAGTAGTAGCGCACCACGTGCATTTCGTTCTGCGCGATGCGGTTGCGCAGATAGATCATGCGCTGGCGCGCGTCGGTGACGTAGGGGCTGTCCGGAAAGCGGCCGATCAGCTGCGAGAAGTCATCGAAGGCGCGACGCAGCGAGCCGACATCGCGCTTGGTGGTGTCGACCAGATCGGAATCGTCGAAGAAGCTCGCGTTGCGTTCGAAGTTGATCATGCCCCGCAGGTAGAGCATGTAGGGAACCGCCTCATGGCGTGGATGCTCGCGCAGGAAGCGGTCGGCGCCCGCCAGGGCCTGCTCGGGCTGGAAGCTGCGGTACTGCGCGAACACCGATTCGAGCTGCGCCTGGGTGGCGAAGTCCGAGAACGGGTAGCGGCTGCGCAGCTGCTCGTACTGCTGCAGCGCGCCGGCATAGTCGCCGCTGTCCAGTCGCGCGCGCGCCGAGCGGTAGAGCTCGTCCGCGGCCAGCCGGAGCTCGCGCTGGCTGATGCGGTCGTCGGGCCGGAACGGGTTGTCGGAGCCGGTGGGAATCTGGGACCCGTCGCTGGCGCACGCGGCCAGCAGGAGGCTGGTGCACAATATGGCGCAGGGACCTGCGATGTGCCGGAGCGGACGCGCGAACTTCATGATGGCAGTGCTTTGATGGAGCAGCCCGGCAGTATATCGGAGGATGCCGAAGTGCCGGATTCGCTTGCCGGCAGGCGCCTCGATGCCGTCGCGGCCCGCCTGTTCCCCGACTATTCCCGCGCCCGCCTGCAGGGGTGGATCGCGGCGGGGCGGCTCAGCGTGAACGGGACGCCGGTGACGCGCGCGCGCAACGCCGTGGCGAGCGGCGACCGCCTCGTGCTGTCGGCCGAGGTCGACGACGCGGCGGTGGGCGAGAGCCTGCCCCAGGACATCGCCTTCGGCGTGCTGCACGCCGACGACGACCTCATCGTGGTCGACAAGCCCGCGGGGCTGACCGTCCATCCCGGCGCCGGCGAGGCCGACGGCACCCTGCAGAACGCGTTGCTGCACCGCTTCCCGGAGACCGCGCGGTTGCCGAGGGCCGGCCTCGTGCACCGCCTCGACAAGCACACCAGCGGCGCCCTGGTGGTGGCCCGGACGATCGGCGCGCACACCCACCTGGTGCGCATGCTGCAGGCGCGCGAGATCCATCGCGAGTACGACACCGTCGTGTGGGGGCGCCTGGTGGCCGGCGGCACGGTCGAGGCGCCGCTCGGGCGCGACCCGCGGTCGCGCGTGCGCATCGCCGTGCTCGCGGGCGGTCGCGATGCGGTGACGCACTACCGCGTGCACGCCCGCTTCGGCTGGCACACCCACCTGCGCGTGCGGCTCGAGACCGGGCGCACGCACCAGATCCGCGTGCACATGAAGCACATCCGCCATCCCATCGTCGGCGACGATGTCTACGGTGGACGCCGCGGCCACGGTCGCGGCATGCCCGAGGACCTGCGCGAGCTGCTTGCCACCTTCCCGCGGCAGGCCCTGCACGCCCGCCGGCTGGCGCTGACGCATCCGATCAGCGGCGAGGCGCTCGATATCGAAGCGCCGCTGCCGGCCGACATGCACGCCCTGCTCGACGGGCTGCAGCGCCTGTCTCCCGACCGTGGCGACTGACCCGCTCGCGCTCATCCGGCCCGAGTGGCCCCGGCCCCCCGGTGTCGGCGCGTGCATGACGACGCGTAGCGGCGGCGTCAGCGGCGGCGCCTTCGCCACGCTCAACCTGGGTGCTACCACGGTCGACGATCCGGCAAGCGTCGCCGCCAACCGCGCGCATCTGCGGCGCGCCGCGGCCCTGCCCGGCGATCCGGTCTGGCTCCGGCAGGTGCACGGCACCTGCGTGCTGCGGGCCGATGCCGCCCGCGACGGCGCGCCGCCGGAGGCCGACGGCAGCTGGACCGACCGGGTCGGCGTGGTCTGCGTGGTGATGGCGGCGGACTGCCTCCCCATCCTGCTCGCCCGGCGCGACGGCGGGGCGGTGGCGGCGCTGCATGCCGGCTGGCGCGGTCTCGCCGCAGGCGTCATCGATGCCGGACTCGCGGCGCTGCCGGGCGGTGGCGATGCCTATCAGGCGTGGCTGGGTGCGCGCATCGGACCCGACCACTTCCTGGTGCACGACGACGTGCGCGCGGCCTTCGCCGACGACGCCGATGCGGCGGCCTTCCGACTGGCCGCGGACGGTCGCTGGCACGGTGATCTCGGCGCGCTGGCGGGCATCCGGCTGCGGCGCAACGGTGTTGCGGTGTTCGACAGCGGACTGTGCACGGCGAGCGATGGCGACCGCTTCTTCTCGCATCGTCGCGACGGGCCCTGCGGGCGGATGGCGGCGCTCATATGGCGGATGTCGGGCTGACCCCCGGACGCCGTCGTGTTGCGGCCGCGCGCGGCGTTCTGCTACAACCGCCGCATATTGCGGGTTCGCACACGTTCCCGTACAACGCCGGCACGCGCGGAGAAGGGCGCCACCGGCGCAACCGACAAATCGGGGAGAGCAGATGGCTGGATCAATGGGGGAGTCGCGGATGCACGTGAAGGGCGCCGCGATGGCGGGGATGCTGGCGTTCGGTGTGGGGATGAGCACCGGCGCGCAGGCGATCGAGGTGCCGGTCGGCGACATCACGACCATCCGGCTGGAGAACCTCTTCACGGCGGGCGCCGCCTGGCGCATGCAGGAGCGCGATTCGTCGCTGGTCAGCAAGTCGACGCTCAACCCGGGCATCTGCGTCGCGCGGGTGCAGGGCGATTTCGATGGCGACGACCGCATGTTCATGGGCGATACCTGCAATTCCACGCAGGACGATCCCCAGTTCGGCGACGCCAACCTGCGCTACGTGAACGAGCGCGGCGGCTACGGCCCGAACGCCGACAACGGCAATACCAACTTCGACGAGGGCGATCTCATCAATGCCGCCGCCAAGCTGACCACGGACATCAGCTTCACGGTGCCGATAGGCGGGATCGACTTCGACTTCTTCGCGCGCACGCTCTTCCTGTTCGACGCCAACTACGTCGACTTCGACGAGACCAACCCCGACACCACGCACCTGCCGCGGCACACGCAGCTGTCCAGTCGCGCGCGCAGCCGCCTCGGCGCGAGCTCGCAGATCCTGGACGGTTTCGTGCAGTTCGACGTGCCCTTCATCGGTGATCGCTACCTGACCATGAAGGTCGGTCGCCAGGTCATCAACTGGGGCGAGTCGGCCTTCCTGGTCTCCAACAGCCTCAACTTCATCAACCCGCCCAACCAGGCGCTGCTGCGCGTGCCCGGCTTCGACATCGCCGAGCTGCTGCGGCCGCAGGGCATGGTCCAGCTGCAGACGCGCCTGTTCGGCGATCTGGCGCTCGAGGCGTTCTACCAGTACGAGTTCCGGCCGGTGGTCGCCGACCCGGTGGGCTCGTTCTTCTCCACCAGCGACATCGTCGGCGAGGGCGGTCAGGGCGCCATGCTGTCCTTCGGCAAGGCGCCCGAGGACCCGCTGCAGCTCTACGAGCCGTACCGCAACCCGGACGATCCGGCCGCGATCCTGGGTTCCACCGCGTCGCGCTTCGTGCAGCGCGACTATGCCGAGGAGAACGCCCGCGAGCCGGACGACGGCGGCCAGTACGGCTTTGCGCTGCGCCAGTACTTCCCCGATTTCATCGGCGGTACCGAGATCGGCGTCTATTACGCGAACTACCACAACCGCTTCCCGGTGGTGAGCGCGCGCTCGGCCGATGCCACCTGCGTCGGCAACCCCTCCGGCCCCATCGACGGGCTGCTCAACACGCTCGCCAACCTGCCGGTGGTGGGAGACCTGCCGACCGCGCCGCTGACCAACATCGCCTCCGTGCTGGCGTCGTGCCAGGTGCCGCTGGGCAATGTGGCCGCCGCGGCCGGGGTCGGCGAGTTCCAGCCCGCCGGCCGCGACGGCCTGCCGCTGGACACCATGAACCTGTTCATCGAGTACCCGGAGGACATCCAGCTCTACGGGGTCTCCTTCAACACCAACATCGGCGGCACGGCCTTCTCGGGCGAGTACGCCTACCGGCCGAACCTGCCCACGCAGATCCATTCCACCGATCTGGTGTTTGCGGCGCTGCAGCCGGCCTTCCCCGAGAACGACGTCAACCTCGGCATCGCGACGTTGCCGGGCCGCCGCTCGGCTGTGCCGTCCTTCCTCACGGAGTACCGCGACATCGAGGCCACGCCGAACACCTACATCCGCGGCTACGAGGAGCTCGAGACGGGGCAGCTCAACCTCAACTTCATCCGCTTCCTCGGCGCCAGCGCGAACCCCTTCCGCGCCTCGCAGATGACGCTGGTGCTCGAGGTCGGCCTGCAGCACGTCATCGACATGCCGGGCCTCGACGAGCTGCAGTTCAATGGCGGGCAGGCCGATACGCACATCTCGCACGGCGCCGACGGTACCCGGGGCATCCAGCCGCCGGACCTGCGCGACGTGCCGCCGGGCGATCCCGACGATCCCGACGACCTGCAGCGTCGACTGCGCCAGAATCCCACCGCGATCAGCGATCGCAGCGCCTTCGGCACCGATGTGTCGTGGGGCTATCGCGCGGTCGCCCTGACGCGCTACGACAACCTGATCTTCGGATCCAACGTCACCTTCACGACCGCCTTCTTCCATGACGTGGAGGGCACCACCCCCGGCATCGGCGGCAACTTCATCGAGGGTCGGAGGCAGATCATCGCCGGCGCGGCGTTCGATTTCCTGAACGCCTTCCAGGGGTCCGTACGCTACACTTGGTTTACCGGGGGCGGCGATCGGGACCTTCAGCGGGATCGCGACAACATCCAGTTCTTCCTCGGTTATCAGTTCTGAGGCGCGCGTTCGAGCCATAGAGACGACTACCGGTACGCGTGCCGGTCACAGGTGGAGACATGACACGATCACGGACCTCGCAGGTGCTCCGCACCCGCAACCTTGTCGCGCTCGCAGCGCTCGTTACCGGGACCGCGACCGCGCAGCTCGGCGGCAGCAAGGTCGATTTCGACGCCCTGCCGCAGCAGCCTTATCCGGCCGAGATGATGGAGCGCGCGGACAAGGATCTTGCGCTCGACGTCACCTGGACCGGCGAGCACTACATCGTCACCGGTGATCGCGGCCACGTGCTGGTCTCCCGCGACGGCCGGGACTGGGCGCAGGTGCCGGTGCCGGTGCGCGCAGCGCTGACCGCCGTGCATTTCGTCGATGCCGATCACGGCTGGGCGGTGGGGCACGATGCGGCCATCCTGCACACCACCGACGGCGGCCGGACCTGGGAGACGCAGAACTTCGAGCCCGAACTCGAGGAGCCCTTCCACGACGTGCTGTTCTTCGATCTCGAGCGCGGGGTCGCCATCGGCGCCTACGGCCTGGCCTACGTCACCAGCGACGGCGGACAGAGCTGGGGAGAACTGGAAGCGCCCGAGCTGCGCGGCGACGAGTTCCACCTCAACGACATCATCCGCCTCGATGACGGCCGCCTCTTCGTCGCCGGCGAATACGGCCTGCTGGCCGTCGCCGATGCGCCGGAGGGCCCCTGGCGCCGTCTGCAGCCGCCGTACGGCAGCTCGCTGTTCGGTGCCCTGCCACTCGACAACGGCGGCGTGCTGGTCTACGGGCTTCGCGGCAATGCCTTCGTGGCGCGCGACCTCACCGCGGTTCCCGATCTCGATCCCGATTTCGACCCGGTGCTCGGCAGCGACGACGGACTCGACGGCGAGGGCTGGGAGACGGTCTCCACGGGCACGACCAATTCCATGTTCGGGGGCGTGCGGATGCCGAACGGGAACTTCGCGCTGGTCGGACTCAACGGCCAGATCGTTCGACTGACGCCGGAGGCCGAGCCGGACAACGCCTGGCGTACCGCCAGCGAGAGTCCGCTCGCCAGCGCCCAGCTCGGGCCCGACCATGACCTCATCCTGGTCGGCGAGAGCGGCATCGAGCACTTCGACCTGCCCTGACACTGGCCGGCTCACGGCGAGACACGGCAACGCAACGCACGCGCGCAATAGGGAACCCCGAACATGGCTGCAGAATCGCAGGGCAACGCGACGACCGAGAAAATCCTGAACGTCCTGGTCCCGCTCATCTACGGGCGGCGCCTGCTGCTCGCCGGCTTCCTCGTGCTGGCGACGGTCTTCTTCGCCTGGCAGACGGCGCAGGTGCGTCCGGACGCCGGATTCGACAAGTCGATCCCGCTGCAGCATCCCTACATGGAGGTGTACAAGCAGTACGAGCAGCAGTTCGGCGGCGCCAACCAGGTACTGGTTGCGCTCGTGCAGCAGAACGATGAGGACATCTACAACGAGAAGTTCCTCACCCGGCTGAAGAACGTCACCGACGAGGTCTTCTTCCTCGAAGGCGTCGATCGTTCGCGCGTGTCGTCGCTGTTCACCCCCGATGTGCGCTATCTCGAGGTCGTCGAGGGCGGCTTCCAGGGCGGCAACGTCATCCCGGCGGACTACCAGCCGACCGAGGAGATGTTCGATACCGTGCGCAACAACGTCGCGCGCGCGGGCATCATCGGCCGCTACACCACCGAGGATCAGACCGGCGCGATGATCTACGCCGAGCTGATCGAGACCGATCCCGTCACCGGCGAGAAGCTGAACTACTCGCAGGTCGCCGACAAGCTCGAGGCGATCCGTACGCAGTACGAGGACGAGGAGATCAAGGTCCACATCATCGGCTTCGCCAAGGTGGTGGGCAACGTCACCGATGCGACCCTCGAGGTGGCCGGCTTCTTCCTGATCGCATTGCTGGGCACCGCGCTTGCGCTGTGGTGGTACACCGGCAGCGCGACGCTGGCGACCATCTCGCTGGTGTCGTCGATCATCGCGGTGATCTGGGAGTTCGGCCTGCTGCACAGCTTCGGCTTCGGGCTCGATCCCTTCGCCATCCTGGTGCCCTTCCTGATATTGGCGGTCAGTACGTCGCACGGCGTGCAGTACACCAATACATGGGCGGACCAGGTGCTCAAGGGCATGAACGGCTACGACGCCTCGGTGGAGACCTTCCGGCGTCTGGCCATCCCCGGCACGATCGCGCTGATCACGGACATGACCGGGTTCCTGACCATCCAGTTCGTGCCCATCGACATCGTCCGCGAGATGTCGTGGAACGCCGCCTTCGGCATGATGGCGGTGATCATCACCAACAAGATCCTGCTGCCGATCTGGCTGTCGTATCTCACCATCAAGAACCCGCAGGCCTTCGCGGAACAGCGCCAGCGCAAGATGGAGGCCAGCGACAAGCTCTGGCGCCTGATGACGGTGGTGACCCGTACGCCGGTCGCGGCGCTGCTGCTGGCCGGTGCGACCGTGGTGCTCGGTGCCTCGATCTATCTGCAGCAGGAGCGCATCATCGGTGACGCCGACCAGGGCGTGCCCGAGCTGCGTCCGGACTCGCGCTACAACCAGGATTCGCGTGCCATCGCGCGCAACTTCGCGATCGGCACCGACATCCTTCGCGTCATTGCCGAGACCGATCCGGAAGCCTGCATCCAGTACGACGTCATGGAGCAGATCGACCGCTTCACCTGGCACATGCGCAATGTCGACGGGGTCTCGTCCACGGTCTCGCTGCCCCAGGTCGCGCGTCAGGTCAATGCGGCGTTCTCGGAGGCCAATCCGATGTACGGGGTGCTTCCGCGCAACCGCTACACCATGGTCCAGGCCATCACGCCGGTGCCGACGTCGTCCGGTCTTCTCAATCCGGACTGTTCGGCCATGGCGGTGCTCGTCTTCACCGAGGACCACAAGGCCGGAACGCTCGAGCGCGTCGTCGATGCGGTGGAGCGCTTCGACCGCGAGAACGCCGAGGCCTACTTCTCCGTGGCCGAACACGATGTCGATCCCGAGTACTGCGACGCCCGGACCGAGGCGCGCCGCGAGATCGGTCGCCGCGAGCAGACCCTGGCGCAGTACAAGACCGAGATGGGCGCCACCGGCATGAGCGAAGTCGACATCGAGCAGACGGACCGCTACAAGGCGCTCGACGACCGCATCACCGAGGCCGAGGAAGCGCACGCCGAGTACGACAAGACCTGTCCGGTGAACTTCGCGCTGGCGTCCGGCAATGTCGGCGTCATGGCGGCGACCAACGAGGTGGTGCACGAGAAGGAGTTCGCGACCATCTTCTGGGTCTACGTGACCATCACCATCTTCCTGCTGCTGTCCTATCAGTCGGTCGCGGCCGTAGTAGCGGTGGTCACGCCGCTGCTGATGGTGACCTTCCTGGCCAACGCGCTGATGGCGATCTTCGAGATCGGCCTCAAGACCGCGACGCTGCCGGTGGTGGCGCTGGCGGTGGGCATCGGTGTCGACTACGGCATCTACATCTATGACGTGATCGAACGCGAGGTCCGGCAGAACGGCAAGAGCCTGCGCGACGCCTACATGGCGACGCTGCAGCAGACCGGCAAGGCGGTCGTCTTCACCGGTGTCTGCCTGGCCGGCGGCGTGGCGACCTGGCTGCTGTCCGATCTGCAGTTCCAGCGCGACATGGGCCTGCTGCTGGTCTTCATGTTCTCGGCCAACATGCTGGGTGCCGTCGTGCTGTGCCCGGCGCTGTGCCGCTTCGTGCTGCCGCTGAACGAGGAGGCCGAGCGCGCCGAGAAGGCGTCACGCTGAATCGGTGAGGAACGGTTGACGGGCGGTCGATCTACGACCGCACGAAGCGAAGGGTGCGTTCCCCGGTGGCGCTGACGCGGTCAGCGCCACCGGAACGGGAAGGTCCCGTCCGGATTCCGGGGACCCGCTGCGCCCGTCGCTGCGGGTGACCGGCGTCGGCCTAGCCGGCCTCGGCCGAGTAGATGGCGTGGCTGTGGTGCTCGGTCGGCTCCCACAGACCGATTCCGCGGTTGATGGCGTCCGCCTCGATGACATCCCGGCGGTCGCCGACGGCGCCGGTGGCGGTGTCCACGAAGGCGGCTTCCAGCACGCGCACGAGTGCACGGATGTTGCCGTGCCAGCGGCAGTTGCGGATCAGTTCCCAGGCTTCGCGATCCAGTCCCGCGGGCGCTTCCCAGCTCGTGCAGGGCGCGCCGAGCTTGGCGAGCATGGTCGCCGTGACCGCGATCATGTCCTCCTCGCGGTGGGTCAGCTCCGGCACGCGGAGGGTCGCGGCGCCGAGGCGGGTGAACTCATCGATGTTCACCGACTGCTGCAGGTGCTCCCAGGAGCGGTTGGTCGCGAACAGCAGGGCGCAGCGCATGGGCCGCTTGGCGGCGGCGCCGTAGGGCATGTACTGGCCGTTGTCGAGCGCCTCCATCAGCGTTTCCATGACCGCACCCATCACGCCGTGGCTCTCGTCCAGGAAGCAGACGCCGTCCTGCGCGATGTCGAAGGCGCCCGCGCGCGCCGGCGCCGGGGAAGGCGCCCGGCACGTGTCCGCAGAGCAGCGACTTGACCGCGGCCTTGTCGCCGGTGTCCTCGGCGAGCAGGTTCACGGACACGAAGCGCCCCTTCGCGCGCACCAGATAGTAGTAGTACGCCAGCGAGGTCTTGCCGCTGCCCGGCCCGCCCAGCAGGTAGGCGCGGTGGACACCGTTCTCGGCGTAGCCGCGGATGCGCGCCGTCAGTGCCTGCAGTTGCGGGCTGAAGCTGAAGAAGTTGGTCTTCGGGGAGTTGTCGACCTCGGTATTGGCCGGCATGCGGATGACGTTGTCCTCGGTTACCGGCACCAGGCGCGCCGGAAGCTGGCGGGCCGCGCCGGCGACATCATCGGCGACCATCAACCGGGTGCCGGCGAGCCTGCCGGCCTCCGCACGCCTGTTGAGCCAGCGGCCCAGCGCGGCGAGATGGGCGGGACGGACCGCAACGATCAGCGTCGGGCCCTTGCCCTCCGCGCGTGCGGCGAGGACGCGGTCGGCCAGGTCATCGAGGGCGCTGTCCGAGAGGAAGAGCGCGAGCACGAAGGCGGAGCGGCCGATATCGTTGCGGCCGAGCTTGTCGTGCCGCGACAGCTGGCACTCGGCGTTGTCCGGGATGGCCGACGCGAGGGCGTGCCGGTCGGCGGCATCGACGGCGCGGTTCTCGTCGACGGCGAGCAGGTAGGTGTGCGACACCGACGGCGCCTCGCTGGACGCGCGATCCTTTCGTGAGAACACGGGACATTCCTCCTCGGTACAGGACCCCGATCCTGAACCGGTCGTCACGTTCTCCGCCACCCGGACGGACGATCAGCGCTCCCGGCCCGACGAGCGGTATCCGGACGTTGCTACAGCGGCGCCCTGCCGTCGCCCGGGGCGGCCGCGACGCTGGACAGTGCCAGTGTCGCGGGGTCGCAGGCGGTGAGTCGGCCGTTCCAGATGCAGCCGGTGTCCAGCCCGTAGACCCCGTACTGCGGCCAGGCCACCGCATCCAGGGTCGACCAGTGCCCGAAGAAGACGCGGCTACCGTGACCGCGTGCATGGTCCGCCGCGAACCAGGGCACGCAGCCCTCCGGGGGGTGTGCGGCGCTCCCCTTGGCCTTCAGGCGGAGGCCGTGGTCGTCCCGCGTCACGAAGCGCATGCGGGTGAAGACGTTGACCGTGAAGCGTTGCCGGCCTTCGGCATCGCGGCATTCGACCCAGCGCGCCGGCTCGTTCCCGTACATCCGCTTCAGGAATGCCTCGCGGCGGACGCCGCTCAGCTCCGCCTCCACTTCGCGCGCGCAGCGCTCCGCGGTGTCGAGATCCCAGTCGGGGTGCAGCCCGGCGTGGGCCACGATGTCGCGCTCGGCGCATCGCAGCACGAGCGGCTGTCGCGCCAGCCAGTCGAGCATGGCATCGCGGTCGCGTGCAGCGAGGATGTCGTCGAGCGTGTCGTCCGCGTTCGGTGCACGCAGGCCGGCGGCCACGGCGAGCAGATGCAGGTCGTGATTGCCCAGCACGCATCGCGCCGATCCGGCCTCGGCCAGCGCGCGCACGCGCCGCAGGCAGCCCTCCGACGCCGGCCCACGATTCACCAGATCGCCCACGAAGATCAGCTCGTCGCGCGCGCTGGCGAAGCCGATCTCGCTGAGCAACGCCTCCAGGCTGGCGTGGCAACCCTGGAGGTCGCCGATGATCCAGGTCGTCATGTACGGGTAACGGTGTTTGCGGACTATCGCCGATGAACGGTAGCGCGAGCGGGGATAAGGCGCTTTGACACCCGAACCGGCCGGCGCCTAATGTTCATTCAACGCGGCAGCTGCCGCATGTTGCACAACCTGAGGGGTTCACGATGCTTACTTATCTTTCTGTCTGGGTTCGGCACTTTCTGGGTGATGAGGAGGGTGCGAGCGCTATCGAGTATGGGCTGATTGCTGCATTGATTGCAGTAGTCATTGTTAGCACCCTTCTGCTGATTGGCCCGCAGCTTGAGGGAGTCTTTCAGGACGTGAACCAAGGGCTGACCGACGCAACGGCGGATTAACCGGAAGCAGGCCTCGGTTCCTGATAGTGGTATGCGGGTGTACTCACTGTTTGCCCGGCATTCCCTTCCGCTTCCGGGACGACAAGTAGCCGTCGAAGGAGATCGCTGAGCGCGCCGCATGACGCATCTTCTGCTCCTCATTCTGCTGCTTGTCGTGGCCATGATCTTCGACCTACGTCAGCGTCGCATTCCCAACGCGATCCCGCTATGCATACTGGTACTGTCCATTGCTGTTCTGCTCCTTGCCCCCAGTCTCGGCGTTTCTCCGGGCTGGGCGGCAAGCTGGATCGGCATGGGCGTGGGCCTGGCATTGACGCTTCCGGGATATCTGGTCCGCGCCATGGGCGCCGGCGACGTCAAGTTGATGGCGGTAGCCGGATTCGCCTGCGGTTGGCCGCTTGCGCTCCCGCTTGTCGCCGGAACGGCAGTGGCACTGGGGCTGCACGCGGGGGTGGCTCTGGCGAGTGGCAAACGCGAACCGCAACCCGCTGCGCCGGCGATGGTCGTCGGCGGGCTCGTTGTCATGATGCTGGCGGTGCGGTCCTGAGTTGTACGGCGCCATGCCCCGTCCGGCGGCACCCGGTCAGAGTCGATAGCAGTCGATCTCTCGAGCGACGGAGCACACGATACGTTGTGCGTCGATGGGCGAGGAGTTGGTCAGAACGTGCCTTCGGCGCCAGCGCTCGTGCTTTCCGGCAGGGCGCTGTCGCCATCCGGTCCGGTGTCGCGCTCGCATGACGGCGCTGGTCCAACGACCCAAACAGGGGTAGAACAGAAATGAGCAGCACGGCCCTGAAGATATTCGCAGCGGTGACGGTGTTGCTGGCCATCGTGCTGGCAGTCGTCGCGTTCCAGATGACGCGCAGCTATACCGCTCCAGCGGCGTCGCCCCCGCAGGCCGCCTCCGAGACGGAGCGCGACAACGAAAGCGCCGCCATGCCGGAAATGGAACGCGCGGTGGTGGCCGTGGCGCCATTGCGCGCCTTCCAGCCGATCACCGAGGAACAGGTGCGCGAAGCGCCGGTGGCCGTGCTTCCGCAGGGGCACTTCGAGAGTGCCGAGGACGTGGTGGGCCGCATCCCGCTCGTGGATGTGGATGCCGGTGCCCCGCTGACCGGTCGCTACTTCAAGCAGGCCAACGAGCTGGCCCGCATCATCCCCGAGAACCACAAGGCCGTCTCGCTGGAGGTCGACGACATCATCGCGGTCGGCGGCTTCCTGCAGCCCGGGGACATCGTCGACGTGCTGATCTACCTGCGCGGCGGCTCGGATGTCGACGACGTGCAGGCGCGGCGCCTTCTCGAGGAGATCCGCGTACTCGCGCTGGAGGATCGCATCATCGATCGTCCGGAAGGCGTCGAGGAGGAGGAAGAGGATCGGCGGCGCCGCCAGCGCACGGTCGTGCTCGCGGTACCCGACGACAAGATCACCCGACTGATGCTGGGCAGCAATCTCGGCACCATTCGTCTGGCGATGCACGGCCAGGCGCCGGAGGTGGCGCAGCTGGACGCGCTGTCCGACGCTGCACAGGCGGAATCCGCCGATGGCGGTGCGGGCGATTCGGCCGCGAGCGGTGACCGGACCGATGTCGCCAGCGCCGATGCACAGAGCGCGAAGCCGAAGGACAGGAAGGCAGCCGATGATGGCGAGGTCGATGACGATCCCCTGACCGCGGAGCAGCTGTCGCGCATCAAGTCCCGGCAGGCGCGCCCCCGACACCGGATCTATGTCTACAGCGGTGCCGACGTGAAGACGGTGCTCGACTGATGCGTGCCTTCGATCGACCCAACCAGAATGTCGTTACTCGCGAGGAGTACCGGATGAAGCATGCAATCCATCGGGGCAACCTGCTCCACGCGGCGCTGCTGGCATTGCTGCTCGGCGTCGGCGCATTGCTGGCGCCCCGCATCGGAGCATCCGAGCCGGAAGCGACGCTCCGCGTGGGAAGCGGCACCCACGAGCTCCTTCGCCGCGATTTCGCGGTGGTCCGTGTCGCGGTCGGCAATCCCGAAGTGGCTGAGGTGAACGTCATCAACCGGCGCGAACTCCTGGTGACGGGCAGGCGCACCGGACTGACCAGCCTGATGATCTGGCCGCAGGGCGGTGGTGAACCGGAGCGCATCCGGCTGGAAGTCGCTCCGGTCGGGGCCGCGGACGCCGAGCCGGACCCCGATCTCGCCGAGGCCCGCATCCAGCCCGGGAGGAGTCTGAGTGGCCCGCTGCCCAATCTGCTGGCGCACCAGCGCGCCCGCGCGAAGGCGCAGGCCGGTACGGGCAGCGAAGGCGAGATCTCGGACGGCAGCGCCGTCGAGATGGAGACGCAGGTGCTCACCGAGATCCGGATCGCGGAGGTCAGTCGGCGCACGGCGCAGCGCTACGGGTTCAACTTCGCGCGCAATATCTCCAACACGACCGGCGGCGTCTTCTCGCCCGGTTCGCTGGGCGGCATCGAGGGCGGCCAGGGCGAAGGCTTCACCATCGAGTCCAATCTGGTGCCGCTCAACAATGCCTTCAATCTGGTGCTCGGCGATGCCAGCGACGGCATCCTGGGCGTGCTCAGCCTGCTCGAGTCGAAGGGCATGGCGCGCACGCTCGCCGAGCCCAGCCTGACCGCGACCAGCGGTCAGACGGCCAGCTTCCTCGCCGGCGGCGAGTTCCCGGTCCCCGTCTCCCAGGGCGGAGCGACGGCGGGTGGCATCACGGTGGAGTTCAAGGAGTTCGGTGTGCGTCTCAACCTGACGCCCACGATCCTGTCGCGCGATCGCATCGCGCTCAAGGTGGCGCCGGAGGTCAGCGAGCTGGACTTCACCGCCGGCATCGAGATCGGCGGCACCTCCGTGCCGGCCCTGACGGTGCGGCGCACCGACACCACCGTGGAGCTGGGGGACGGCGAGAGCTTCGTCATTTCCGGTCTGGTCAGCTCCAACCAGGTCAACGATCTCAACAAGCTGCCGGGACTCGGCGATATCCCGATCCTCGGGGCCTTCTTCAAGTCCGCGGAGCGCTCCAGCGAGGAGCGCGAGCTGATCATGGTGGTGACGCCGCATCTGGTGCGCCCGATCGGGCGCGGCGCCGAGCTTCCGACGCTCCCTGGTAGCAGGGAAGGCGACTACCGGCCGCGCTTCGACCAGTTCATGCTGCAGGAGAGCGGCGCGTACGACCAGTCGGCCTTCGGCTTCTCGCGCTGACAAGGCCGCTGCCATGAATACCCAGGGTGTGGTGGTCGCGGACGATCCGGTCTATCTGAACTGGCTGCAGAACGGCGTCGGCGACGCGGCCGATTTCTCGCTGGTGCGTGCCGCCAGCACGGAGGATCTCCTCGAGCGGATCGGCAACCTGGGCCGCGTGGATGTCGCGTTCTTCGAGTTCTCGCACGAGAACCGCGAGTTGCGCGCGCGCCTGGTGGAAGGCTTCCTGGAACGCTACCCGGAGGTCCCCGTCGTCGGTCTGGGCAGCGACGGGGCCCAGGATGTCGTGCTGTCGGCCATGCGCAGCGGCGCGCGCGACTTCTTCGTGCTGCAGCGGGATGATGAGCAGCTGCCCGGCCTGCTGTCGAAGGTCCTGCGGCGTTCGCTCGGTTCCGGAAGCCGCCAGAGCGCGGCCGCACAGGGGAGCATCATTAGCCTGTTCTCGGCCACGGCCTACGAGGGGCTGCCCTTCGCTGCCGAGCATCTGGCGCTGACGCTCATGCGGCAGCGCCCGGAGAGCGAGCGCAGCCTGCTGGTCGATCTGTCCGCGCCCCCCGGCGCCGGAGCCGTCTTCCTCAATCTTCACCCCGCGTACGGGTTGCTGGACGCGATCCAGGATGTCTACCGCTGCGATCAGACGCTCGTCGATACCGCATTCGCGCGTCACGGCAGCGGTCTCTATGTGCTCAGTCTGCCGGAGGAGTGGCTGGGCTACCCGGACATCGATGCGGACGAGTTGGTCAAGCTGCTCGAGGTGCTGCGGCCACTCTTCTCCACGATCGTGGTGGCGCTCGACGCCCACGCGGGCCTGGATGCGCTCGCCGGCGTCATCGGGCTCTCCGGGCACAGTCTCCTGATCAGCGATCAATCCATTCTCAAGTCGCGACACAGCAAGTACCTGCTGCGCGAGCTGCGACTGGGCGATACCTCGCTGAATCACGTGCGGCTGGTGGTCGACAACTACCAGCGCCGGCTCGGACTCGAGGCGGAGAACCTCTCCCAGCTGCTCGAGCTGCCGCTCGCCGGAACCCTGAGCGGGACCCCGGCGAACCGGGTGCAGGCGATGAACGCCGGCGAGCCGATGATGGATCTGGCGCCGCGCGATCCCTACGTCCGCGAGATCGAGGCACTGGGTGCCCTTGTCCAGCAGGGCGGCGGGCGCAGCAGCGCCGAAGGCGAGCGCGGCGGTCTGTTCGCACGCATGCTGGGCCGCTCATGACGCTCGGAGCCGCCAGCGCGCAGGACTTCCGCCTTTCGGATCAGTATCAGGATCTGAAGGCGAAGCTGCACCGGTATCTGATCCAGCTCATCGAGGAACGGGACATCGACTTCGATGCCTGGACCAGCGAGCGTGTCGAGCGTTTCGTGACCGACCAGGTGCGACGCTACGTCGTGGAGCAGCGCCTGCCGGTGAACGCGCGCGAGACCGAGTGGCTGGCCCGCGATGCCCGTGACGAGCTCGTCGGATTCGGCCCCCTGCAGGAACTGGTCGATGACGACTCGGTCAACGACATCGTCGTGAACGGCCCCGAGCGCGTCTTCGTGGAGCGGGAGGGGCTCCTCTCGTCGGTCCCCATCCGCTTCGCGAACGACCAGCACGTGCTGCGCGTGATCCAGCGCATCCTCGCGCCGCTGGGCCGGCGCGTGGACGAATCCACGCCGATGGTCGATGCCCGACTTCCCGATGGATCGCGCGTCAACGCGATCATCCCGCCGATCGCGCTGGACGGTCCCTGTCTCTCGATCCGCAAGTTCCGCAAGCAGGCACTGACGGCCGACGACCTGATCAACCTGGGCAGCGCGACGCGCGAGGTGCTCGATTTCCTCGCCGACCGCGTTGCGCAGCGCACCAACCTGATCGTGCTCGGCGGCACGGGGTCGGGCAAGACCACCTTCCTCAATCTGCTCTCGCAGTGGATCCCGGAGGGCGAGCGCGTGGTCACGGTGGAGGATGCCGCCGAGTTGCGTCTCGAGCATCCGCACGTGGTGCGACTGGAGACCCGCCCTCCCAATCTCGAGGGTGGTCGCGCCGTCAGCGCGCGCGATCTCGTGCGCAACGCGCTGCGCATGCGGCCCGACCGCATCATCGTCGGCGAGGTGCGCGGCGATGAAGTGCTGGACATGCTGCAGGCGATGAACACCGGCCACGACGGATCGATGACGACCATCCATGCCAACGGCATCGACGATGCCATCCATCGTCTCGAGATGCTCGCCGGCTTCGCCGGCTATTCGGGCAGCGAAGTGACCCTGCGGGGCCAGATCGTCTCCGGCGTCGAACTGCTGGTGCACGTCAGCCGTCTCCCGCACGGCGCCCGGCGGCTCATGGCGGTTGCCGAGGTGGAGGGCCTGACCGACGGCGAGATCCGGTTGCGCTACCTGTTCAACTACGATGCGGCATCGGACCGGATCGTCGACCTGCGGGGAGAAGCGGCATGATGGAGCAGCTGGCTCCGGCCGGTGTATTCCTGCTGGCACTGACCGCAGTGTTCGGCGCGATGTGGCTGTGGACCCGCGCACGTTCCCGGGAGCGGCAGGAAGACATGCTCATGCGCCTGCGCGCGGGCGAGGACGTGGCCCTCGCAGGCGGCAGTGGCGAAGAGGAGCATATCGCCAACCCGTTGCTGCGCTGGGCGTGCCATCTGGTCTGGCGGACCGGTGCCGACACCGAGCCCGCGATGGTGATGCGCTGGATGATCGCCTTCGCCTTGCTGGTGCCGGTGGCGCTGGTACTGATGGGCTGGCTCGCCGGCCTGGTGATGATCGGCATCGTGCTCGTCATGACCTGGGCGGTGCTCTCGCGGCAGGCGGCCAAGCGCCGCGCCAGGATCATCGAGCAGCTGCCCGATTTCCTGGACAACGTGATGCGGGTGCTTTCCGCGGGCAACTCCCTGGAGGAAGCGCTCATCGTCTCGTCGCAGGAGGCATCGGAGCCGTTGCGCGGGCTCTTCGTCAGCGTCGGCCGTCAGATCCGGCTCGGCGCATCGGTCGAGAACGTGCTGGCGGACATGGCGGAGATCCACCGCATCCGCGATCTGCGGGTGATGTCGATGGCGGCGTCGATCAACCGCAAGTACGGCGGCAGCCTGCGCGAGATCTTCCGCAGCCTCATCCAGGCCATCCGCTCGCGCGACATGGCGGCCCGGGAGTTGCGCGCGCTGACCGCGGAGACGCGTTTCTCGGCGGTGGTGCTGGCGGTGATCCCGGTGGGGCTGATGCTCTACATCCTGGCCAGCAATCCCGGCTACTACAGCGACATGTGGGTGGATACCGGCGGTCGCTGGATGCTGATCGGATCCGCGGCCCTTCAGGCCGCCGGTGTCTTCGTGATCTGGCGCATGCTGGCGAGCGTGCAGGACGGTGAAGCGTGAGCGCGCAGATGCTTCCACTGCTGGTCGCCGGTGCTTTCTTCCTGGGCGTGATGGGGCTGGGGCTTCTGGCCGTGCTGTTGGTGCGCGGCAATCGCGAGCGGCGCATCCGAGATCGCCTGACAAGCGACAGCACCGCGCCGCCCGATGCCCCCCGCGAGGCCGGAGGGCTGCTCAGTGGTCTCGCCGACAGCGGCCGCAGTATCGAGCATCTGGTCGATACCGACAACGAAACGCCACGACTGCTGGTGCAGGCTGGCTGGCGCGGGGCCCGCCAACACACCTACTACTATCTAGCGCAGTTGCTGGCGCCGATTCTGGGTGCGCTGCTGGTCGCCATTGCCTGGTTGTTCGCCGGAGCCGATGCCTCCGGTGTCAACTATCTGATGTATCTGGTCGTTGCGATCATCATCGGTCTTCTGGCGCCGCGCTTCTTCCTACGCAAGCGTGCCAGTGCGCGTCGTGATCGGATCGCCGCGGAAGTCCCGCTGTTCATCCATCTGCTGGTGCTGCTCTTCGAGGCCGGACTGTCCACCCGGCAGGCCCTCGCGACGCTCGTGCGGGAAGGGCGCGGGACGCTGCCGGAGCTCAACCGCGAGTTCGCCGTGGTGACACGGCAGCTCGATGCCGGCGCCGATGCCGCCGAGGTGCTGCACAACCTCGAGCGCGCGCTGGAGGTTAGCGAGCTCTCCAACATCCTGTCGGTACTGCGTCAGGTGGACCGCTACGGCGGCGAGGTACGCCAGCCGCTGCTCGAGGCGCTGCAGGTGCTCGAGGACCAGCGCGCGATGGCCATGCGCGAGAAGGTCAACGCGCTCTCGGGCCGCATGACGGTGGTCATGGTGCTGTTCTTCTTCCCGGCCCTGCTCATCTTCGTGGCGGGTCCGGCCTTCGCTTCCATCATCAAGGCACTGGGCAATGTCGCGGGGTAGGTGGCAATCGTTCGGGTGCGTGCTGTCGCTGCTGACCGGCGCGCTGATGCTGGCGGGCTGTCAGAGCAGTGGCTTCGTGCAGGAAGTGGAGCGCGAGTCCGGCGTGCGCGGCACCGCCGAGCGCGAGTCGGGCATCTACCGTGATCTGATCGGCCGGCTGCTGGACCAGGAGAAGTACTACGCCGCGCTCGCGCACATCGAGGAGTATCAGCGCGAGTCCGGCGCCACGCCGCAGCTGCAGTTCTACGAGGCGCGCGCGCTCTACGGCCTCGAGCTCGACGGCCAGGCCAAGGCCGTCTATCTGCGCCTGCGGGACGGCGAGTTCGGCGGCCAGGCGCGGCACGGGCTCGGCCTCATCGCGGCGCGCGACGGCGATCTCGCGGGCGCCATCGACTACTTCATCGACGCCGTGCGCATGCGGCCGACCGATGTCGCCATCCGCAACGATCTCGGCTTCGCGCTGATGCGCGCAGCCCGCTTCCGCGATGCGCGGCTCCAGCTGTCGACCGCGCTCGAGCTCGAGCCCGACAACGGCCGCGCGCGCACCAATCTGATGCTGCTGATGATCGTCACCGGCAACGAGGCACAGGTGCGCGAGCTTGCCCGCGATTCCGGCCTCGGCGATGCCGAGCTCGCCCGACTGCGTGCACAGGCCGAACGCCTGCGCGCCACCATCCGACCAACCTCGGGAGGTTGATCATGATCCGTACCCGTATTCTGCGCATGGTGCTGCCCGGCCTCGCGGCCGCCGTGTCCTGTTCCGCCGCCCTGGCGGATCGCGGCCCGGACGCGCCGCCGGTCGGCAACGAGACCCGGCAATGGCTCGATCTGCAGGTCAGCGGCGAGACGGCCTCGCGGCCGCCCAGCGGCATGGACGGCGAAGTCGCGCAGCGCGTCTGGGAGCGCTATCTCAAGAGCTTCACGCACGACATCCCCGAATCCTTCGAGCGCAGCAGCTTCGTGGAGTCGGGCGGCAACTGACGTGACGGCGCATTTTCCCTCCGGCGCGTAGCTGCGCGCCGGACGGGAGAGGGGACTACACTGCCGGCATGAGAGCGCTTCTCGACAAGGGTCGAAGTTTCACGCTGGGTCGTGGCGCGATGATCGCCTGGCTCGCGGTGGGAAGCGTGCTGTCGCTCTGGGGGCTCGCGGTCCTGCTGCAGGCTGCGCGCCTGCAGGCGACGATCGGGAGCGAGGAGGCCGAGCGTCAGCTGCGCAGCGCGATCGAGACCCGGCTGGCGGCCGAGGGCTCCAACGCGCTGCAGACCTACGTCGGCACGCTGGTGCGGCGCGGAACCGTGGGGTTGCGCTCGCTGGAGATCGCGGTGCCCGGCGGTACCACCGTCGCGCAGGCCAATGCCTACGAAGGCCTCTCCATTCCGATGCTGTCGCCGGAGTATCTCGAGCGCCTGCGCCAGCAGATGGTCGCGCAGGCCGGTGCCGAGCGCAGCTTCGATATCGTGCGCGACGGCAGGACGGTGGCGACGGTGCGCTACGTGACCGCCGGCGGCGCCGTCGCGGCCGCCCGTGCCGAGGCGGTGGCGCAGCTGCGCCGCGACGGCTGGCTGCTCATCCTTGGCGGACTGGTCCTGCTGGCGCTGGGCGTCCTGGCGGTGCTGCGCCCGCAACCCGCGGCGGCGACGCGCAACCTCGAATCGCGCGCACGCGTCCAGGGCATGCCCGAGCCCGGACCGTCCCAGTCATCGCTCGACGGGCGTGCGGCCCAGGCGCTCGATCGCCTGCAGCGCGGCGTCATCATCGTGGACGCCGACATCCGCATCCGGGAGATGAACCGGATCGCCGAGCAGCTCACCGGCTGGTCGCGCTCGGACGCGATCGGCCGCCTGGTGTACTCGGTGTTCCATCCGCTGGCGGAGGACGATCAACCCATGACGACGCCCGCCGAGACGGCGGTCCGCGAGCGCTGCGAGACGCCGATGGAGGAGTGCCGCCTGCGCGCGCGCGACGGCACCATGCACCACGTGGAGATGGCGTCCGCCGTGCTCGAGGGGCACGGCGACACGGCGGACGGCGCGGTGCTCTTCTTTCACGACATCGGCGAGCGACGCGAGAACGTCGATCGCCTGCGCGCCGATGCGCGCCGCACGCAGGATATCGTCGACCATCTCGACGAGGGCGTGCTGACCACCGATACCGCCGGGGTCATCACCTTCGCCAACGCGCGTGTCGCGCGCATGTTCGGCTATCGCCGCGAGGAGCTCGTCGGGGCCACGGTCACCAAGTTGATGCCGGTGCCCTTCCTCAACATGCCGGACGTGCACATCAGCGACTACGGCGACAGTCAGGCGCGTGCGCGCCTGCCGCGCGTGGTCGGCTGGCGACGGGACGCGACCACCTTCCCGGTGGACCTGCTCGCCCAGCCGCTGGAGGACGAGGGTGACCGCCAGCTCGTCCTGGTGCTGCGCGATCTCACCATGGAGCAGCGCAAGGACAATCTGTCGCTGCGCATGGGGCGCCTGTTCGACTATGCCGCCGAGGAGATCTACGTCTTCGATGCGCAGTCGCTCTACTTCACCGAGGTCAACCGCGCCGGGCAGCGGAACCTGGGGCTGGAGGACGGACAGCTCGCGCGCATGACGCCGGCCATGATCACCGAGGGCGTGGACAGCGAGACGCTGCACGACTACTACCTCCGCCTGCGCAGCGGCCAGACCGAGCATGTCCACTACCGCGCCCGGCACCGCCGGCCGGACGGCAGCAGCTATCCGGTCGAGGTGCGGCTCAGCTACTCGCGCGCTGAGGAGCCGCCGGTCTTCATGGCCATGGCCACCGACTGCAGCGAGCGCGAGGCGGCCGAGGCCCGCCTGGCGCGTCAGGCGCAGCAGGACGATCTCACCGGTCTGCCCAACCGCACCGCCGCCATCAACACGCTGCGTGATGCACTGCGGGTCGCCGTGCAGCGCGGCAAGAACCTGGCGGTCGCATTCGTCGATCTCGACCGCTTCAAGCGCGTCAACGACCGCTACGGCCACGACACCGGCGACGCCGTGCTGCGCGAGGCCGCGCGCCGGCTGGAATCGATCGCCGCCGAAGGCTACTTCGTCGCCCGGCTGTCCGGTGACGAGTTCGTCGTCGTCGATACCGGCGCCGGCGAGCGCGGTCGCGTCGAAGTCTTCGCCGAGCGTGTCCGGGGCCTGCTCGCGGAGCCGATCGCCATCGGCGAGCACCGCGTCGCGCTTACCGCCAGCGTCGGAGTGGCGGTGTTCCGCGGCGACAGCGAGGACCCGGTCGATGCCGGCGAGCTACTGTCGCAGGCCGACCGCGCCATGTACCTCGCCAAGAAGGCGGGACGTGATCGCGCGCACGTCTATTTCGGCAGCGAGGCTGCCGCCGCCGGCGATCAGCGCAAGGCCTGAAAGGCCCGGCAATCCCCTTCAATTCGCGAAACCGGCGGTCGGCGGCTTCTCTAGTCGAGGTGCATGGCCAGCACGTCGCAGCAGGCGTGGTGCAGCACGCCGTCGTCGGTCGAGCTGAACAGCGCCGCCAGACCGCGGCGCGAGCGGTGCCCGATGACGATCAGGTCGGCGCCCGATTCGCCGCGCGCCCGCAGGATCTCCTGGGTGATGCTGCCCACGGTGACCCAGGTGTCGGCGACCGTGATGCCGGCATCGGTGCACCAGCCATCGAGGGTCTTCTGCGCCTGTTCGCGGCGCTCGTGGGTGAGGTCGAGCGGTGTGGCGAGCAGCGCGTCGCCGGCCGGGTCGACCGGCAGGTACTCGACCACGTGCACCAGCGACAGCCGGGCCTCGAAGCGCTGTGCCAGACCCCAGGCATGGTGCAGAACGCGCGGGCCGTCGTCCTCCTGCGCTTCCACTGCCGCCAGGATGTGCCGGTAACCTTCCATGGGCGCGATCCGCTCGTTGCCGTAGTCCCGCGATGGTGCCCCAGCGGGCGGTCGCCGCCAAGTGGCCGGGCGGCTCAGCCCCGCGCGAGGTGGTTCGCCAGCCGGATCCAGTCGGTCACCGGGACGGTTTCCGCGCGCGCCCGCGGGTCGATGCCGCAGGTCTCCAGTTCCGCGGCGGTGCAGACCCCGGCCAGCGCATTGGACAGCGTCTTGCGGCGCTTGGCGAAGGCCGCGCGCAGCAGCGCGTCGAGCCGCTCGGGGGCCTGCAGGGGGACCTCCGGCATCGCCGGGCGCAGGCGCACCACCGTGGAGGTGACCTTCGGCGCCGGACGGAAGGCACCGGGCGCCACATCGAACAGCGCTTCCACGCGGGCCTGCGCGGCGAGCGCCACGGTGAGCCGGCCGTACTCCTTGCCGCCGGGCGCCGCGCACATGCGTGCGACCACCTCGCGCTGCAGCATGAAGTGCATGTCGGTGACGATGCCGGCGAAGCGCAGCACGTGGAACAGCAGCGGCGTCGAGATGTTGTAGGGCAGGTTGCCCACCAGGCGGATGGTGCCGGCATCCGGATACAGCGTCGCCAGATCGGTCGCCAGCGCGTCGGCGTGCAGGATGCGCGCGTTGGCGCTGTCGCCGAAGCGCCGCTCGAGCCCGGGCAGCATGCGGGTGTCGAGCTCGAGCGCGGTGAGGCGCGCCCCGGCGTCGAGCAACGGGGCGGTGAGCGCGCCCTCGCCGGGACCGATCTCGACGATGCAGTCGTCCGGTCGCGGCGCGATCGCGGCGACGATGCGGTCGATGACGCGCCGGTCGTGCAGGAAGTTCTGGCCGAAGCGCTTGTCCGCGCGCGGTGCCTCCGCGGTGTCGGGGCGCGTCATGCCGCGATGCGCGTGGCGCTGATCGCGGCCGCCTCCCGCAGTGCGGCGCGGAAGCTGCCGGCATCGGCATGACCGCTGCCGGCGAGGTCCAGCGCCGTGCCGTGATCCACCGAGACCCGCACGATGGGAAGCCCGAGCGTGATGTTGACGGCGGTCCCGAAGCCGGCGTACTTGAGCACGGCCAGTCCCTGATCGTGGTACATCGCCAGGACCGCATCGCAGTCGGCGAGATGGCGGGGCGTGAACAGCGTGTCGGCCGGAAGCGGGCCGTGCACGGCAATGCCGTCGCGCTGCGCGGCCGCGATGGCGGGCGCGATGACGCGCGCCTCCTCGTCGCCGAGATGCCCGGCCTCGCCGGCGTGCGGATTCAGGCCGGTGACCGCGATACGCGGGCGTGGCATGCCGAAGTCCCGGCGCAGCGCGGCATCCAGGACA
The DNA here is from genome assembly GCF_023145115.1 of Algiphilus sp. Classification (NCBI taxonomy): domain Bacteria; kingdom Pseudomonadati; phylum Pseudomonadota; class Gammaproteobacteria; order Nevskiales; family Algiphilaceae; genus Algiphilus; species Algiphilus sp. The sequence continues at coordinate 60,948 of NZ_JAGLEJ010000001.1, read as the reverse complement.
GCCAGCGTGGCTTCCACGCGGTCGCGGGTAATGGCGTCCGGTACCGCGCGCAGCGGCAGATGGGTGGTGACCAGCGCCACCCGCAGCGGCGCCGGCCGGGCCCCGGGGGCCACCAGCATCATGACCGGCAGCGCCGCGCCGGTGCGTGCCGCGAGGTATTCGGTATGGCCGCTGAAGTCGTGACCGGCCTCCAGGATCACCGACTTCTGTACCGGGCCGGTGACCATGGCATCGGCATGGCCGTCGCGGCAGGCGTCCGACGCCAGATCGAGCGTCGCCAGCACGTGCGCGGCGTTGGCCGTGTCGGTGGCTCCGGGCGTTACCGGCGCTTCCAGGGGCACCGGCCAGACGCGGAGCGACCCGTCCTCGCTCGCCGGCGGCCGTTCGCCCGGCGTGCAGGCGCGCTGTCGCAGCGTCAGGCCCAGGCGCTCAGCGCGCTCGCGCAGCAGCGCAGGGTCGCTGACCACCACCATGGCGGCGGCCAGCGCCGGATCCTGCGCGCATGCGACGACCAGATCGGGGCCGATACCCGCCGGCTCGCCGGGGGTCACGACGAGGACCGGTGTCGCGGTCTCAGAGGGTGTAGACAATACTACTGCGCTCGGCATCTGGGCCGCCGGCGGTGCTCAAAATGCTCATGTATCGGCTTATACACTGCGCTTTCTGCGCTCCGGCGGCGGCCCACCTGCCTTCGCTCGCTACGTTTGGTCTACACCCTCTCAGGCGTCCTCACTCAGGCGGTACTCGATGTAGGCCTCGTCGCGCAGGCGGCGGAGCCAGATCTCGTATTCCTCCTGCATGCGGCGCTCGCCGATGACCTGACGCGCCCGCTGGCGGCGCAGCTCGTCGGTGGCATCGCGCTCGCGGCGGTCCAGGACCTCGACGATGTGCCAGCCGTACTGGCTGCGGAACGGGCGCGAGCGCTCGCCGGGCTCGAGCTGGTCCACCTGCTGCTGGAAGGCCTCGACCATCTGGCCGGGCGGCTGCCAGCCGAGATCGCCGCCGGCATTGCTGGAGCCGGGGTCGTCGGAATGCTCGCGGGCCAGCTCGCCGAAGTCGGCGCCGTTCTCGAGCTGCTCGGCGAGATCGAAGGCGCGAGTGCGGGCCTGCTCGTCGGTGGTCAGCTTGTCCGGCTCGATCAGGATGTGACGGGCGCGCGTCTCGGTGACCATCTGGCGGTCGGTGCTGCCGCGGCGTCCGTCCACGCGCAGGATGTGGTAGCCGCCGGTGGCCTCGATCACCGGCGCCATGGCGCCCGCTTCGAGATCGCCGACCGCCCTGGCGAAGGTGGGCGGCAGGTCGGCCAGACGCCGCCAGCCGAGATCGCCGCCTTCCAGCGCCTGCTGGCCGTCGGAATGGGTGGCGGCGAGCGAGGCGAAGTCGGCGCCGGCTTCGAGCTCGCGCTGCAGTTCCTCGGCGCGCGAGCGGGCTTCCGCGCGCTCGTCCGGGCTGGCGCCGTCGCCCACCGCGATCAGGATGTGCGAGAGATCGACCTCGGTATTGCCGACGTTCTTCTCCTGCGCCAGATAGGCATCGACGTCCTCCTCGCTGACGCTGACGCGCGACTGGAGCTCGCGCGTGCGCAGGCGCTGAGTGACGATCTCGTTGCGGATCTGCTCGCGCACGGCGAGATAGTCGCGGCCCTCGCGCCGGACCTGCCGCGCGAACTCGGCCTGCGACATGCCGTTGCGCTGGGCGATGTTGGTGATGACGTCATTGAGCTCGCGGTCGTCGACGCGGATCCCGGCATCGCGGGCGCGCTGGGTCTGGATGCGCATGAGGACGAGGCGCTCGAGAACCTGGTCGCGGAGCTGGTTGCGCGGCACGTTGTCCACGCCGCGCTGCCTCAGCTGCTGCTCGGCGTTGTCGAGCGCCGCTTCGTATTCGCTGTGCAGGATGACACCGTCGTTGACGACGACGAGGATGCGGTCGATGGGCGTGACGGCGGCGACGCTGCCGGTGCACGCCAGCGCGGCGACGGCGAATAACAGGCGTTGCAGCATGGCGGTAGCGGGTTGCGGGAGAACGGGAGACAGTAGCACGGCGGGCGCCGTTCCGGCGTGCCGGCGATGTCCGCCGCGACCGCTCCGGCCGGGGCGGCTAGTACCCCCGTTCGAGCAGGGACCGCGAGCCGCTGCCTCCGAGACCGCCGAGTCCGCGCAGTTCGAACTGCAGCATCACGCCCGACTCGTACTCGCCGTCGGTGGAGGCGATGTAGCGCCGGTAGGTGAGCCGCCCGATCCAGCAGCAGCTCTCGTAGGCCACGCCGGCCAGTGCCTCCAGCGTCTGATGCGCGCGCAGCGAGCGGCGCCAGCGGCCGATGGCCGAGAAGCCGCCGCCCAAGGGCCAGCCGGCGGCGATGTCGGTCTGCTCGAGCTGGTCGCGGCGGTAGCGGTAGCCGACGCTGGCCTGTCGCTGCCCGTCGCGATAGGCGATGCGCGTCAGCGTCCGGTTGAAGCGTTCGTCGTCCGGTGACCAGAGGGACGATACGCTGGCGGTCACCCGCCGCGACAGGTTGTAGTCAAAGCTGGCGATGAAGTCGGTGACGCCGCTGCCCGCGGTGCCGGCGCCGTCGAGCGCCACCCGCGACCGGTCGAAGCGCAGCAGCTGGCCGACCGTGGCACTCCAGCGCACCGCCCCGGTGTCACTGTCGAGCAGGCGGCTGGTGAGCGCGCCCGCGACGTGGTTGGCGTCGGCGATGCGGTCCAGGCCGGTGTAGCGGTTGCGCGAGAACAGCTGCACGATGCCGAAGTCCGGCTCGCCGCTGTCGAAGATGGGGATGTCGTCCTGCGCCCGGAAGGGCGTGTACAGGTAGAGCGCGCGCGGCTCCAGGGTCTGCAGGTTGCCGCCGTCGGTCAGCCGTTCGAAGCGCAGTCCGCCCTCGGCGCTGAAGCTCGGCAGCGATCGCGACGGGTCCGAGGGCTGGCCGGCGGCCTGCTCGCTGAGATCGTAGCCGGTGTACTGCCAGTCGGCGCGCGCGCTGGCGAACCAGCCGTTGCGGTCGATGTTGCTGCGGATGTAGGGGTTCAGGTGGAAGCGCTGGCCCTCGACCACGTTGTCGCCGTCGAACGCCACGTACTCGCTGCTCAGGCCCGCGCGCGTGTAGAACAGGCTGCCCGGCGTGACCGCTTCCACGCGCAGCTGCGGGAGTCGGCGATAGGGGCGCTCGGTGGTGAGCAGCGACGGGTCGAGCACCTGGTAGCTCGACACCCGCAACGATGCGGTGTAGGCCGACGGCGCGGTGTACGCCATGCGCAGCTGGCGCGGCAGGAAGGTCAGCGCGCTGCGGTCGAAATCCGAGCCGAGATCGTCGAAGTACGCGGTGTCGCTGACCTCGGCGTAATCGGTGGCCACCGACAGGCGGTCGTTGAGCAGGGCGCGATGGGAGAGCTCGCCGAAGGCGCGGTCATCGTCGACACGCTGGTCGTTGGCGAGGTACTCGTAGCGCAGCGAGCCCTCCTGCGATTCGCCCAGGTAGCGGAAGGTGCTGCCCATCTGCAGGCCGCGTCGCGACAGCCAGCGCGGATCGATCCGCAGATCGTAGTTGGGCGCGAGATTGACGTAGACCGGCCAGGTCAGATCGAAGCCGTTGCGCGACGACGTGCCGATGCGCGGGTAGAGCAGGCCGGTACGGCGCTGGTCGTCGAGCGGGAACTGCAGCCACGGCACATAGAGCACCGGCACGCCCAGCACGTGCAGGCGCGCGTTGCGCGCGGTGCCGAGGCCCGACGCGCGATCGAGCGCGATCTCCGAGGCGTGCAGGGCCCACGCCTCGCTGTCGGGGCCACAGGTCGTGTACCGCACGCCGGTGAGCTCGGCGGTGCCCGATTCCGACAGGGTCATCACCTCGGCGCCGGCGCGCGCGCGGATCTCCTGCAGGATGATGCGGCTGTCCTCGAAGCGCCCGCTGCCGGCGCCGATGTCGAAGCGCATGCGCTCGCTCGCGACGTAGAGGCTGCGTTCGCGGTACTGGCTGCGGGTATCGATGTCGACCAGGCTGCGGCTGCTGTCGAAGCGCAGCTCCTCGGCTGAGAAGGCACGCTGGCCGTCGCTGACGCTGACACCGCCGGAGAGCGTGGAGAGCCCGTCCCGGACGAGATCGGCGCGGTCGGCATCGAGCTGGATGCCGTTGCCGGTGTCGTCGAGCGCGGGCGCATCGGGCGGCAGCGGCTGGGTGCACTGTCCGCCGGCGGCGAGCGCCCGTGTCGTGCAGCAGGCGAGGCACAGGGCTGCGAGTGCCGCGCGTCGCACCCCGAGCATGGAACCCCTTCGTGTGGCAAGCATTGGCGAGCACGCGAGTATGGCGGCGACGCCGCGGGCGCGCAATTTCGCCGCCGCCTCCGGCGCGCGGGGCGGGCGCCCGCCGCGGGCGGTTTGCGCGACCGTCCGCATCGCCATAGGCTTGCGCGGCCATGAGCAGCATGAGCAGCGATCCCGCCGACCCCACTGCATCGCTTCCCGACGCGCGCGCGCGCGACGCCGTGCGGTGGGCGGTGTCGTGCGCCGGGGGCGGTCCCTTCGCGACCGCGGTGGCGTCGGCCGATGCCAGTTTCCGGCGCTACTTCCGGATCAGCAGTGCGTCCGGCACCTGGATCGTCATGGATGCGCCGCCCGAGCACGAGGACAACGATGCCTTCGTGCACGTGGCCGGCCTGATGCGCGATGCCGGGCTGCGTGTGCCCGAGATCCACGCCGCCGACCTCGACCGCGGCTTCCTGCTGATCAGCGACCTCGGCACGCGCACCTATCTGCAGGCAATGAACGAGGACAATGCCGCCGACTACTTCGGACGTGCCGGCGAGGCGCTGATCCGCTGGCAGGGCGCCACCCGTCCCGGCACGCTGCCCGAGTACGACCGCGCGCTGCTGCTGCGCGAGACCGGGCTGTTCGCGGAGTGGTTCCTGGGCCGCCACCTCGGCGTGATCCTGACGGACGACGAGCGAGCGGCACTGAACGCGGTCGAGGATCTGCTCGCCGATCGCGCGCTTGCCCAGGGCCGTGTCTATGTGCACCGCGACTACATGCCGCGCAATCTCATGGACGGCGCCGATGCGCCCGGCATCATCGACTTCCAGGACGCGGTGATCGGTCCGGTGAGCTACGACGCGGTATCGCTGTACCGCGATGCCTTTGTCTCGTGGCCGCCCGGGCTGGTCGCCGACGGTCTCGGCCAGCTGCACGAGCGCGCGTGCGCCGCCGGTCTGCCGGTGCCGGCCGCGCGCGGCGACTTCCTCGCCGATTGCGACTGGATGGGGCTGCAGCGCCACCTCAAGGTGCTGGGCATCTTCGCCCGTCTCACGCTGCGCGACGGCAAGCCGCGCTATCTCGCCGACACGCCGCGCTTCATCGACTACGTCATGCAGGTGGTTCCGCGCTACCCGGAGCTGGCGCCGCTGCGCGCCATCTTCGAGCGCCACGTACTGTCGCGCGCATGAAGGCCATGATCCTCGCGGCGGGGCGGGGCGCCCGCCTGCGGCCGGAGACCGACCGCAGCCCCAAGCCGCTGCTGCAGGTGGGTGGCGAGCCGCTCATCGCCCACCATCTGCGCAAGCTCGCCGCGGCCGGGATCGAGGACGTGGTGGTCAACACCGGCTGGCTCGGCGAGCAGCTTCCGCGCGCGCTCGGCGATGGCGGCGCGTGGGGCGTGCGCATCGCCTGGTCGCACGAGGGCTGGCCGGCGCTCGATACCGGCGGCGGCATCCGCAACGCGCTGCCGCTGCTCGGCGACGGCCCGTTCCTGCTGGCCAACGGCGATGTCTGGAGCGACATCGACTATGTCGACGTACGGGATCATGCGCCGTCCGGCGGCGATCATGCGTACATCGTCCTCGTACCCAATCCACCGCATCATCCCGACGGCGATTTCGGCATCGCCGGTGATCGCGCATCGGATGCCACGCCCACACGCCTTACCTACAGCGGCGTGAGCTGTCTGCACCCGGCGCTCTTCACCGACCGAACGGCAGAGCCCTTTCCGCTGGGGCCGCTCCTGCGCGCCGCCATCGCGGCCGGCCGTGTCTCGGCGCGACTGCACACCGGCACCTGGTCCGATATCGGCACCCCCGCGCGCCTGGCCGCCATCCGCGAACAGCGCGACCGCGACTGAGCGGAGGCCGGCCGGCAGACATTCCGCCGAATGTATGCAATGATGTGTACGAGGCGTGTGCCTCGATCATGCCGCCCCGAGAGTCCGCGTTGTCCTCCGATTCCCCGCCAAGCGAAGCGGTACTGTGGCCTCTGCCGGCCTGGCTGGCCGAATCCGCGGTGCCCGATACGGTCGCCGTCGACCGGGCGGCCCGCATGCGCTTCGTGCTCGACCTCGTGGCAGGCAATATCGCGCACGCCAGCGGCGGCCCCTTCGCTGCCGCGGTGTTCGATCTGGAGACCGGGGCCCTGCTCGGATGCGGCGTGAACCTCGTCGTTCCGACCCACTGTTCCAGCGCGCACGCCGAGATCGTCGCGATCAGTCGTGCCCAGCAGGCGGTGGAGTGCTTCGACCTGGGGGCCGATGGTCGGCGCTGCGAGCTCGTGACCAGCACCGAGCCCTGCGCGATGTGTCTCGGGGCCATCCCCTGGTCGGGCGTTCGCAGCGTGGTCTGCGGCGCCACCGACGGTGATGCGCGCGCGGCGGGTTTCGACGAGGGCGACAAGCCGGAGGCGTGGCCACGGTTGCTCGCTGACCGCGGCATCGCCGTGACGCGCGAGGTCTGCCGGGACGAAGCGGCCGATCTGCTGCTGCGCTACGCCGACGGCGGCGGCCCGATCTACAACGCCGGCAACTGACCGGAGCGTTCCCGGTCGGCGAATGCCGCCGCCAACCACCGCACCAAATGTATGCAACGTTGCATCCGCCGAGTGCGCGTGCGCTGCAATTCGTAGGACACTTTCCGTAAGCGTCTGAATTCAAAGGCGCATCGTGGGTGGCATGGCTGTTGCTTCATTCGGGCATGAAGCAGCAACTGGAGTTCACATCATGCCCGCCACGCCCGGCCTCCGGGGCGGCGCCGCGACCAGCGGTGCCGACAACGCGACATCCGCGCCCCATCGCGCCGACCGCTGCGGAGGCGCTCGTGCGTAGCGCTCCGCTGACCGGCGATGGCGCGGCCGCGCGCGCCTGGGAGCCGCTGCGCCCGGGCATCGAGATCCGCGTGCTGTACGAGGACAGCGCCAGTGCGCAGCGCATCGCGCTGCTGCGCTACCAGCCCGGTGCCCGCGTGCCGTCGCACCAGCACGTCGGCGAGGAGCACATCTACGTGCTCGAGGGCGCGCAGCAGGACGAGAACGGGCGCTATCCGGCCGGCAGCTACCAGTGCAACACGCCCGGAACCGTGCATTCCGTGTACAGCCCCGAGGGCTGCCTCGTGCTCATCCACTGGACCGGACCGCTGGATTTCTCGGTTGAGGCCGATGGGGCCTCTCCGGACGCAGCCGAATCGTGACGACAACAGGAGCAAGCGCATGACCGAATCAGCAGGCAAGCAGTTCAGCGTCCCGGCCGAGCCGTACAACTGGCCCTTCGACGGTTCGGTGGCACCGGAGCGCATGGCCTTCGTGGTCATCGACATGCAGACCGACTTCTGCGGCAAGGGTGGTTACGTCGACTGCATGGGCTACGACCTCAACCTCACGCGCTGCGCGGTCGAGCCCATCCGCAAGACCCTCTCGCTGGTCCGGCAGGTGCCGGGCATGCGCGTCATCCATACCCGCGAGGGGCACCGGCCCGAGCTCTCCGACCTGCCCGAGAACAAGGTCTGGCGCAGCAAGAAGGTATCGCCGGGCATCGGCGAGGAAGGACCGTGCGGCCGCATCCTGGTACGGGGCGAACCGGGCTGGGAGATCGTCCCGGAGCTGGCCCCCGCGCCCGGCGAGATCGTCATCGACAAGCCCGGCAAGGGCTCGTTCTACGCCACCGATCTCGAGCACATCCTGCGCACCTGCGGCATCACGCACCTGATCCTGACCGGGATCACCACCGATGTGTGCGTGCACACGACGATGCGCGAGGCCAATGATCGCGGCTTCGAATGCCTGCTGCTGACCGACTGCACCGGCGCCACCGAGCTGCGCCACAAGGAGGCCGCCATCACCATGATCAGCATGCAGGGCGGCATCTTCGGCGCGACCACCGAGTCCACGCGCGTGAACGCGTCGCTGGAGGCGCTGCTCGCCACCGAGACGGCCGGCGCATGACGCACTCCCTCGCCGTCGCCGGTCTCGGGGTCGCGGGTGTCGCGCTGACGATGGCGCCGGCGACGCCGTTCGCCGGCGAGCCCGGCGCCGATCACTACATCGAGGCGCTCGATCTCGCGCCCCATCCCGAGGGTGGCTACTACCGGCGCAGCTACGAGGCGGCCGACACGCTTCCGGCCGCGGCGCTGCCCGACCGCTACGACGGCCCGCGTCCGGCGGCGACGGCGATCCACTTCCTGCTGGAGCGCGGCCAGGTGTCGGCGCTGCACCGGCTGCAGTCGGACGAGCTCTGGCACTTCTACGCCGGTGATCCGCTGCGCGTGCACGTGATCGACGCCGAAGGCGCACACCGCGAGATCGTGCTCGGCCCCGATCTCGCCGACGGCATGGTCTTCCAGGCGCTGGTGCCGCACGGCACCTGGTTCGGGGCCGAGCTGATCGATGGGCCGCACGGCTATGCGCTGGTCGGCAACACGGTCGCGCCCGGCTTCGACTTCGCCGACTTCGAGCTGGCCGGGCGCGAGGCATTGCTCGCCCGCTACCCGGAACACGCGGCGGTCATCCGCCGGCTTGCGCGCTGAGCGCGTTCATCCAACAACCAACATCCAGGGAGAGCAGCACGGTGACGACAAAGGCGGGCGGAGCGGGGCGTCGGGGATATGCATCCGTCGCGATCGGAGGGGGGCTGCTGGCCGTCGCGCTGGCATCGCCCCCCGCCGGTGCGGCGGCGCCGGGCACGGTGACGCTGTACGACAAGCCGGAACCGTTCACCTTCGATGCCGAGACACAGGCGCGGCAGAAGCTGGTGCTGGTGGCGCTGGAGAAGGCACCGGCGGATCTGGTCATCAGCGGTGCCACCGTGCTGAACGTGCACACGCTGCAGTGGATGGAGAACCACGACATCGTCATCGCCGAGGGCCGCATCGCCTGGGTCGGCCCCGGCGGCGAGTGGGGCGGCAAGGCGGCGAAGACGGTGGACGCCGAGGGCCAGTGGGCGGTGCCGGGCTTCGGCGAGTCGCACAAGCACATCGAGAGCAGTCATCTCACGCCCGAGTACGAAGCAGCGATGGTGCTGCCGCAGGGCACCACCTGGATCGCCGAGGGCTCGCACGAGTTCTCCAATGTGTCGGGCGAGCACAACGTCGACTTCTGGCTCATGGCGCGCGACGCCGGCTCGCCGCTGAAGATCTATCCGGCGCTGGGCTCGGCGACGCCGCCCACCGCCTACGAGGTCGGTGGCGGCTACTACGGCTACGACGAGGTGGCGGCGCTCATCGCGAGCGACCGTCGCGTCGCCGGCCTCGGCGAGGTCATGGACTGGCCGGCGATCTGGAATGTCGACAACCCCGGCTACCAGCGCCAGTGGGAGACCATGCAGGCCACGCGCGATGCGCGCGCCGTCATCGAGGGCCACGGTGGCGGCCTCGTCGAGCTGGGCGAGATCAACGCCATGGCCGCGGCGGGGCTGTCCAGCGATCACGAGGTGCGCCTGCCCCAGGAGGCCTGGGACAAGATGCAGCGCGGCATCTTCCTGCAGCTCAAGTACGACGGCATCCAGGCGGGCGTCACCTACTTCCTGGAGAAGGGGCTGAAGGACTGGTCGAACATCTCGGTGACCACCGATGACCGCGACGCGCTGGCCTCGCTCAAGCTCGGGACGATGGACTACAACGTCAAGCTGGCGCTGCGCGCCGGCGCACCGCTGGAGGCGGCCTACGCCATGGCGAGCTACTACCCGGCGCGGCACTGGCATCTCGAGGATCAGGTGGGATCGCTCGCCCCGGGACGTCATGCCGACGTGGTGCTGCTCAGCGATCCCGAAGCCGTTGCCATCACCGATGTCTACGCCAACGGGAAGCTCGTCGGCGACGACGGCGAGTACGTCGGCCCGATCCCCGAGATCGAGTACCCCGAGTGGGCCACCGACACCATGAACGTCGGCCGCGAGGTCGTCGCCGACGACTTCGCCATCCGCGTGCCGGCCGGTACCGAGCGCGCCACCGTTGCGCTGCGTCAGCCCTACACCTTCGAGGACCCCTTCCTTACCGCCGAAGTGGCGGTGGATGCCGACGGCAGCGTGCTGCGCGACGACGCGCAGTCCATCAGCAAGGTCGGCCTCACCGATCGCTATCAGGGAACCGGCGCGGTATCGGCGATGTTCTGGCGCAACATCGGACCGAAGACGCCGGACTCGGCCGCGAGCTGCTCCGTCTCGCACGATCTGCACAACATCTGGTCGGTCGGCAGCAGCGATCACGCCATGGCGATGGCCACCAACAAGGTGGTGGCGATGGACGGCGGCTGCGCGCTGGTGCGCGACCACGAGATCGTCGCCTCGGTGCGCTACGAGATCGGCGGGCTCATGACCCAGCGTCCGGCTGCGGAGGTCGCCGCCGATATCGAGGCCATGTTCAACGAGGCCGATCGCATGGAATGGCACGGCGAAACACCCGGCTGGCCGCGGCGGATGATCGCGGCCTTCCTGACGGCCTCGCCGCGGAAGTGGGTGCTGGTCTCCCCCTATGCGGGCAATCCGGACGGCTTCGTCAATCTGGTCACGGGCGAGGTGCACCCGGTGGCCTGGCCTGCCGAATAGCGGCCGACCGGCCACCCGATCAACGACTCACCCGCGCGGCGCGCGGGCCACAACGCTGCCAGGAGCACGAACGATGCGATCGATGAGAACGGTGACGCCAACCGCAGCCCGAGCGGCCCTGCTCTGCGCGGTGATGCTGGCGTCGCCTGCCGGCGCCGCCGGGCCGGGTACCGTCACCCTGTACGACAAGCCCGAGCCTTTCACCTTCGATGCCGAGACGCAGGCGCGGCAGAAGCTGGTGCTGGTGGCGCTGGAGAAGGCACCGGCGGATCTGGTCATCAGCGGTGCCACCGTGCTGAACGTGCACACGCTGCAGTGGATGGAGAACCACGACATCGTCATCGCCGAGGGCCGCATCGCCTGGGTCGGCCCCGGCGGCGAGTGGGGCGGCAAGGCGGCGAAGACGGTGGACGCCGAGGGCCAGTGGGCGGTGCCGGGCTTCGGCGAGTCGCACAAGCACATCGAGAGCAGCCATCTCACGCCGGAGTACGAGGCGGCGATGGTGTTGCCGCAGGGCACCACCTGGGTCGCCGAGGGCTCGCACGAATTCTCCAATGTCTCGGGTGAGCACAACGCGACCTTCTGGCTCATGGCGCGCGACGCCGGCTCGCCGCTGAAGATCTATCCGGCGCTGGGCTCGGCGACGCCGCCCACCGCCTACGAGGTGGGCGGAGGGTACTACGGCTATGACGAGGTCGCACGCATGCTGGCGAGCGACCGGCGCGTGGCGGGCCTGGGCGAGGTGATGGACTGGCCCGCCATCTGGAATGCCGAGAGCCCCGGCTACCAGCGGCTCTGGGAGACCATGCAGGCCACGCGCGATGCGCGTGCGGTGATCGAGGGCCATGGCGGCGGTCTCACCGAGCTGCCCGAGATCAACGGCATGGCCGCGGCCGGCCTGTCGAGCGACCACGAGACCCAGGTCGGCAAGGAGGCCTGGGACAAGATGGCACGTGGCATCTTCCTGGAGCTGCGTCCGGACACCATCCGCGTTGCCATCCCCTACTTCCTGGAGCAGGGACTGGCGGACTGGTCGAACGTCTCGGTGACCACCGACGACCGCGATGCCTCGGCGTCGCTGGAGCTCGGGACCATGGACTACAACCTCAGGGTGGCGCTCGATTCGGGCGCACCGCTGGAGGCGGCCTACGCCATGGCGAGCTACTACCCGGCGCGCCACTGGCATCTCGAGGATCAGGTCGGGTCCATCGCCCCGGGGCGCTATGCCGACATCGTGCTGCTCAGCGACCCCGAGAAGGTCGCCATCACCGATGTCTACGCCGACGGCATGCTGGTCGGCGACGACGGGAAGTATGTCGGCCCGATTCCGGAAATCGAGTATCCGGAGTGGGCCACCGACACCATGAACGTCGGCCGTGAGGTAACCGCCGACGATTTCGCCATTCGCGTTCCGGCCGGTACCGAGACCGCGACCGTGGCGGTGCTCGAGCCCTTCTACTTCGGCGAGGACTTCATGACCGCGCAGCTGCCGGTCGACGCATCCGGCCTGGTGCAGCTCGACCCGGATCAGCCGCTCAGCAAGATCGGTCTGACCGATCGCTACCAGGGCAGGGGCGCGGTCTCGTCGATGTACTGGCAGAACATCGGGCCGACGACGCCGGGCTCGGCGGCGAGCTGCTCGGTGGCCCACGATCTGCACAACATCTGGTCGGTGGGCAACAGCGATCGCGCCATGGCCATGGCCACGAACCGGGTGGCCGCGATGGGCGGTGGCTGCGCGCTGGTGCGCGGGCACGAAGTCGCCGCATCCGTGCGCTACGAGATCGGCGGCCTGATGACCCAGCGGCCGGCGCGCGAAGTCGCCAACGAGATCGACGCCATGTATGCCGCCGCCGAGGAAATGGAATGGCTCGGCGAAGCGCCCGGCTGGCCCAAGCGGATGATCTTCGCCTTCCTCACGGCATCGCCGTGGAAATGGGCGCTGGTGGCGCCCTACGAGGGCAATCCCGAAGGGCTGGTCAATGTCGCCACCGGCGAGACGCACCCGGTGGCCTGGCCGGCCGAGTAGATGCGGCACACCAATCGAAGCACCACGGGCATGCGCAGTCGCGCGTGCCGGCAAGCACGCTAGGAGCGACGACGATGCGAATGACGAACCGAAAGACCCCGACCGCGCTGATGGCGGCCATGCTGGCGGGGGCGGCGGCCACGGGCGCCGCCACCGCCGAGGATGCCGGCACGGTGACGCTGTACGACAAGCCGGAACCGTTCACCTTCGATGCCGAGACACAGGCGCGGCAGAAGCTGGTGCTGGTGGCGCTGGAGAAGGAACCGGCGGACCTCGTGATCAAGGGCGCCAAGGTCCTCAATGTCTACACGCTGCAGTGGATGGAGAACCACGACATCGTCATCGCCGAAGGGCGCATTGCGTGGGTCGGTCCGAGCGGCGAATGGGGCGGCAAGGCGGCGAAGACGGTCGATGCCGAGGGCGAGTGGGCTGTGCCGGGCTTCGGCGAGTCGCACAAGCACATCGAGAGCAGCCACGTCACGCCCGAGTACGAAGCGGCGATGGTGCTGCCGCAGGGCACCACCTGGATCGCCGAGGGCTCGCACGAGTTCTCCAACGTGGCCGGTCCGCAGAACGCGGACTTCTGGCAGATGGCGCGCGACGCCGGTTCGCCGCTCAAGGTCTACACCGCCATCGGCTCGGCGACGCCGCCCACCGCCTACGAGGTCGGCGGTGGCTACTACGGCTACGACGAGGTCGAGGACATGCTGGCCAAGGACCGGCGCGTCGCCGGTCTCGGCGAGGTCATGGACTGGCCGGCCGTGTGGGACCCCGAGAACCCCGGCTACCAGCGGCTGTGGGAGACCATGCAGGCCACGCGCGATGCGCGCGCCGTCATCGAGGGTCACGGCAGCGGGCTCGTCGATCTCCCGGAGATCAACGGCTTCGCGGCGGCGGGGTTGTCCAGCGATCACTCCATCCGGCTCGCCGAGGAAGCCTGGGACAAGATGGGCCGCGGCGTCTTCCTCGAGCTCAAGCCGGATGCCCTGCAGGTGTCCATTCCCTATTTCCTCGAGAAGGGTCTGCAGGACTGGTCCAACATGTCGGTGACCACCGATGACCGGGACGCGCTCGCCTCGCTCAAGCTGGGCACGATGGACTACAACATCAAGGTGGCGCTGCGCGCCGGAGCGCCGCTGGAGGCGACCTACGCCATGGCGAGCTACTACCCGGCGCGCCACTGGCACATCGAGGACCAGGTGGGGGCGATCGCGCCCGGGCGCTCCGCCGACATCGTGCTGCTCAGCGACCCCGAGAAGGTCGCCATCACCGACGTCTACGCGGACGGAGAGCTGGTCGGTGACGACGGCAAGTATGTCGGCCCGATTCCGGAGATCGAGTATCCGGATTGGGCACACGACACCATGAACGTGGGCCGCGAGATCGTCGCCGAGGACTTCGCGGTGCGCGTGCCGGCCGGTACCGACAAGGCCACCGTGGCGCTGCTGGAACCGTTCTACTTCGAGGACGAATTCATGACCGCGACCCTCGACGTCGATGCCGACGGCAACGTGCTGCGCGACGAGGCCCAGTCGATCAGCAAGGTCGGTCTCACCGACCGCTATCAGGGCAAGGGTGCGGTATCGGCGATGTTCTGGCAGAACATCGGGCCGACGACCCCGGGCTCGGCGGCCAGCTGCTCGGTGGCGCACGACCTGCACAACATCTGGTCGGTGGGCAGCAGCGACCGCGCGATGGCGATGGCCACCAACAAGGTCGCCGAGATGGATGGCGGCTGTGCGCTGGTGCGCGAGCACAAGGTGGTTGCCTCGGTGCGCTACGAGATCGGCGGCCTGATGTCGCAGCGGCCCGCCCAGGAGGTCGCCGCCGATATCGAGGCCATGTACGACCAGGCCGACCGCATGGAGTGGCACGGCGAGAACCCGGGGTGGCCGCACCGCATGATCGCCGCCTTCCTCACCGCCTCGCCCTGGAAGTGGGTGCTGGTGGCGCCCTACGAGGGCAATCCGGACGGCTTCGTCAATCTGATCACCGGCGAGACCCACGCCGTGGCGTGGGCAGCCGAGTAGCGTTCCAAGGAGCACGACATGATGACCCCCATTCCCGCATTCGGACGCGGCGCCGTCGTCGCCCTCTCGGTGCTTGCCGGTGTCGCGCACGCGGCCGGTTTCTCGGAGCGCTTCGAGACCATCAAGGACGAGGCCACCGACGAGCAGCTCTACCGCTTTCTCTACGATCTGCCCAAGGGCGGTGACATCCACAATCATCTGGGCGGCTCGAGCCGCTCCGAATGGTGGTTCGATCTCGCCGTCGATACCGAGCGCAACGGCGGCTATGTGTACTACACCAAGACCGCCATCGAGGACTGCCCGGGTCCGCGTGCCGAGCCGGTCGATCAGCGCAACCCGTACCTGATCTACTTCCACACCATCCAGGAATCGACCTACGAATCGTTGAGCGACTGCCAGAAGTCGGAATACGAGCTGATGACGGGGCTCGACGACGAGGAGAAGGCGATGTGGATCGCCGGTCTGCGTCTCGACCAGGAGGGCGAGGGTCGCTACGAGTTCTTCGAGAAGACCTGGCGGCGCATCGGCGAGCTGTTCCGCAATCCGCATATCACCACCGAGCTGCTGGTCGAGAACATGAAGCGGTTCGGCGCCGAGGGTGTGCGCTATCTCGAGCTGCAGACCGGCGCCGCCGGGTTCGTCACGCCCGAGGGCGAGCCCATTCCGGTCGAGGAGGGCGTGCAGTTCTACGAGGACCGCCTGGCGCAGAAGGACGCGCGGGACACCGGCGTCACGGTGCGCTTCCTGTACACGGTGCTGCGCTTCTCGCCCGACGCCGAGGCCGATCTGGAGAACGCCTATGCCTTCGTCGATGCCAACGACCGCTGGGTGGGCATCAACATGGCCGGGCGCGAGGACAACGACAAGGGGCATCCGCTGCGCTTCCTGGAGACCTATCGCAGGATGCGGCGCGACTACAGCGATGTGCATCTGTCGATCCATGCCGGCGAGGTCGACGAACCCTCCAAGCACGTCCGCCAGACCCTGCTGCTGGGGGCCGAGCGCATCGGTCACGGTGTCGATCTCATCACCGACGACGACACCATGCTGCTGATGCGCGAGGGGCCCTACCTGGTCGAGATCCAGCTCATCAGCAACAAGCTGCTGGAGTACACCCCGGATCTCGACAAGCACCCCTTCCCGGAGTATCTGCGTACCGGCATACCGGTGAACCTCAACACCGACGATCGCGGCATGTGGGACACCAACATGACCGACGAATACTTCACCGCCGTGAAGCACTTCGATCTGAGCTGGGAGGAAGTCGTCGCGGTCAGCCGGATGGGGCTGGAGCATTCCTTCGCGCCCGAGGACGAGAAGGCCGATCTGCTGGAAAGCTACGACAGCGACATCGCCGCCTTCGAGCGTCGCTACTCCGGCGACTGGACCGCGCCGCTGGCGGATGTCGAGCCCGAGACCTACACCTACGGCGAACGCGTCTTCGGCCTGTCCTTCGATTGAGCGCTTCGCGCAAGGGAGTACCCGCATGATCTTCATGAACACCTTCGGCGCCCTCCGGGTGCCCTCCGCGGTCGCCCTTCTCGGCCTCTCGCTGGTCGGCTGCGGCGGTGGCGGTCCGGACACCGCGTCCAGCGGCGCCGGCTCCGCCGGCAAGGCGGCACCGCCGCCATCCGACGACTTCGGCGCGCTGTTCGAGACCATCAAGGACGAGGCGTCGCCGGAGGAGCTGTATCGCTTCCTCTACGACCTTCCCAAGGGCGCCGATCTGCACAACCATCTGGGCGGTTCGAACCGTCCGGAATGGTGGTACGAAGTGGCGGTCGACACCGAGCGCAACGGCGGCTACGAGTACTACACCAAGACATCGATCGCCGACTGTCGCGAGGCCATGCGCCAGCCGGTCGATCCCGGTGAGCCCTATCTCATCTACTACCACACCATCCAGACGTCGCACTACGAATCGCTCAGCGACTGTCGCAAGAGCGAGTACGAGCTGCTGGCCGACCTCGACGCCGACGAGAAGCGCAACTGGCTGTCGAGCCTGCGCCTGGACAAGCCCGGTGAAGGGCGCTGGGAGTTCTTCGAGCGTACCGGAGAGCGCATCGCCGACCTGCGGCGCAATCCGTACATCATCACGGAGCTGCTGGTCGAGAACATGAAGCGGTTCGGCGCCGAGGGCGTGCGCTATCTCGAGCTGCAGGCGAGCGCGCGCGGCTTCGTGACGCCGAAGGGCGAGCCCATACCGCCGGCCGATGTCGTGCAGATGTACCGCGACCGCATGGCGCAGGAAGATGCGCAGGCCACCGGCGTCGCGGTGCGCTTCCTCTACACCATCGGCCGCTACCGGCCGGATGCCGAGCAGGATCTGCGCGACACCTACGCCTTCGTCGACGAGTACGACGACCTGTGGGTGGGCATCAACATGGCCGGGCGCGAGGACAACGACAAGGGGCACCCGCTGCGCTTCCTCGACACCTATCGCGAGATGCGCCGCACCTACAGCGGTGTCGGGCTGGCCATCCACGCCGGCGAGGTCGACGAGCCCTCGAAGCATGTCCGCCAGACCCTGCTGCTGGGCGCCGACCGCATCGGCCACGGTGTCGATCTCATCACCGACCCCGACACCATGCTGCTGATGCGGCACGGACCCTATCTGGTCGAGATCCAGCTCATCAGCAACGAACTGCTGGAATACACCCCGGATCTCACCAAGCATCCCTTCCCGGAGTATCTGCGTACCGGCATACCGGTGAATCTCAACACCGACGATCGCGGCATGTGGGACACCAACATGACCGACGAATACTTCACCGCCATCAAGTACTTCGATCTGAGCTGGGAGGAGGTCGTCGCGGTGAGCCGCATGGGCCTCGAGCACTCCTTCGCGCCCGATGCCCTCAAGGCCGAGCTGCTGGAAGGCTACGACCGCGCCATTGCCGACTTCGAGAAGCGCTACTCGGACGACTGGCAGGCACAGCTGGCGAAGGTCGACGCGGAGACCTACACCTACGGCGAGCGCACCTTCGGCATCAGCTTCGACTGATCGCCACGGACAACGGCAACGACGGAGCGACATGGCACGCTTGAAAGGGAAGCTCGGAGGCTGGCGCTGGGCAGCGCTGCTGCTGCTCGGCATGTCGGCGAATGCCGTTGCGCATCCGCTCGACTACACGCACCTCGAGGTCACGCTCGGTCCCGACCAGACCTGGACCGCGACCCTCAAGAGCGACCTCACCTCGGTGGTGGGGTCGCCCGAGACCTATCACCGTCTGGCAACCGCACCGGCCGACGACGCCGACCGTGTCGCGCTCACCGAGCAGCTCCTCGACGCCATCGCCTTCCGCTTCGACGAGCGCCCGGTGCGTCCGGTGGTGCAGGCGGTGGCCTATCCCGACCTCGATCTCGCCGGCTTCCGCGACTACTGGGAGCGCAAGCGCACCGAGTTCGAGCTCCAGGGCGTGATTCCGCGCGGTGCCGGCACGTTCACGCTGACCGTCGATCCCGAGCTGACCATGCGCTACCCGTTGGTGCTGGTCACGCGCAACCCGGCCGCGGGCCATCAGCGCACGCGCTGGCTCACCTACGGCGAGGGCAGCGATCCGGTGCCGCTCAGCGGCATCGGCAGCAGTGACGCAGCCGGGGGCGAGGCCGGAGGGCCGCTGCCCAGCGCGGATCCGGCGGCCACCGTCGTCGGGCGCTTCATCGCGCAGGGCTTCATCCACATCCTGCCGCTGGGACTCGATCACATCGTCTTCGTGCTCGGCCTCTTCCTCTACAGCATCCGGTGGAAGCCGCTGCTCTGGCAGGTCACCGGCTTCACGGTGGCGCATTCGCTGACCCTGGGGCTGGCGCTGTACGGCGTCGTGTCGCTCCCGTCGCGATGGGTGGAGGCGCTGATCGCGGCGTCCATCGTCTACGTCGGCTTCGAGAACCTGCTGGGGCGCGAGACCGGACGGTGGCGCTTCGCCGTCGTCTTCGGCTTCGGCCTGCTGCACGGGCTCGGCTTCGCCGGCGCCCTGATGGATCTGGAACTGACCCGGGCCGAGTTCCTGCCGGCGCTGTTCGGTTTCAACGTCGGCGTCGAGATCGGACAGCTGGCGGTGCTGGCGCTGGCCATGCTCGCGGTCGGATGGGCGCGCCATCACCCGCGCTACCGCACCTTCGTCGTCGTGCCGGGCTCCCTGTTCATCGCGCTGGTCGGCCTCTACTGGGTCGTCGAGCGCACGCTGCTCTACTGACCATGTCGGCATCGGTACAGCGCTCGACCCGGCTCCTGATCGCCCTGACGGCGCTGCTCGCGGTCGACACCGCGGCGGCGTGGGGGCGCGTCGGCCACGAGACCGTCGCCTGGATCGCCATCGCCCGACTCGATGCGGAGACCCTGGCGCGCGCCACCAGCCTGCTCGACACCGACGCCGCCGGCATGGCCGAAGCCGCCACCTGGGCCGACCGCGTGCGCGACGGTGACGACGACTGGGCCCACACCTTCAGCTGGCATTTCACCAATCTCGATATCCGGGAACCGGATCTGGAAGCGGCCTGCTTCGGCCATCCCCCGGTGCCCGAGGGCATGGCCGCGTCGCAGGCGCCCGAGCAGTCCTGCGTGGTCGACAAGATCGCGCAGTTCCGCGCCGAGCTGGCCGACCCCGCCACGCCGCTCGCCGAGCAGCGACTGGCCCTGATGTTCCTGCTGCATTTCGTGGGCGATCTGCATCAGCCGCTGCACTCCGCGAACGATGACGACCGCGGCGGAAACGACAAGACCGTGCGTTTGCCCGGACACGAGGCGGCGAATCTGCACCACTACTGGGACACGGTCTTCCTGCCGCCCGCGGAAGGCGGATCCCGGGCACTCGCGCAGGCACTGCTGGCGGGCGCCGATGCCTCGGTGCTGCCCGTGGGGACAGTCGGCGACGCACGTGACTGGGCGCGCGAGACCTTCTCGCTGGCAGTGCGCTGGAGCTACGGCGCGCTGCCCGAGCCGGGTCCGGACGGCGTCCACGTGCTGGATGCGCGCTACCGGCAGGCGGCGGAATCGGTGGTTGCGGTGCAGTTGCTGCGTGCCGGGTACCGGCTCGCCGCGGCCGTCGAAGAGGCCTTCGCGCAGGCCGGTCGGGACGCACAGTGACACCGCACAGGTGCCCGGCCGCGCTCCTGCTCGCTGCCTGCGCCGCTGCCGGATGCGCCGTCGACCGGTCGCCCGATGCCGGGGCTCCAGACACCGGGCCCGTTACCGTCCAGCTGCTCGCCATCAACGACTTCCACGGCTATCTCGACCCGCCGGACGGCGCGGACGGCGCGGACGGCGATCGCGGCGGTGCGGCCTGGGTGGTCGGACTGGCGGATGCGCTGCGTGCCGAGCACCGGCATACCGTGGTGGTGGGCGCGGGCGACATGGTGGGGGCCTCACCGCTGGTGTCGGGACTGTTCCACGACGAGCCCACCATCGCCTTCCTCGACCGGCTCGGGTTGCGCTACACGGCGGTCGGCAATCACGAGTTCGATGCCGGCACCGATGCGCTGCGGCGGCTGCAGAACGGCGGCTGTGCCGCGGTCACTGAGGAGACGCCGCGGCAGAGCTGTGCGCTCGGGCCCTATGACGGTGCCGGCTTCGGCTATCTGTCGGCGAACGTCGTCGAGCGTGATTCCGGCATGCCGCTGTTTCCGCCCTTCGCGGTCGAGACCGTCCCGCTGGACGGCGGCGGTGATCTGCGTATCGCCTTCGTGGGGTTGGTGCTCGCAGAGACCCCCTCACTGGTGACGGCCGAGGCGGTCGCGGACGTGCGCTTCAAGCCTGTCGCGGAAACCGCAAACGCGCTGCTTCCGGCGCTCCGCGCCGCCGACCCGGACGCCATCGTGCTGCTGCTGCACGAGGGCGGTGCGGTGCCGGAGGGGCAGGGGGCGGACGGCGACTGTCCCGATCTCGGTGGGGCGCTCGTGCCGGTTCTGGATGCACTCGATCCGGCCTACGACATCATCGTCTCCGGACACACCCACGAGGTCTACGTCTGCGAGCGCGACGGGCGCCTCATCACCAGTGCCGGCGAATACGGTCGCTGGCTGACCCGCATCCGGCTGCGATTCGACCCCGCCAGCGGCGCGCTCGCGGGACGGTCGGCGCGCAACATCGCGGTGGCGCACGAAGGCGGCGCG
This sequence comes from Algiphilus sp., assembly GCF_023145115.1. Lineage (NCBI taxonomy): Bacteria > Pseudomonadati > Pseudomonadota > Gammaproteobacteria > Nevskiales > Algiphilaceae > Algiphilus > Algiphilus sp. The sequence goes on along the minus strand of NZ_JAGLEJ010000001.1, from coordinate 39,989 downwards.
GTGTCGTACCGGCCGGATCCGGCCATCGCGGCCATGGTCGATGCCTACCGGATGCGTGCCGCACCGATCATGGACCGGCCGGTGGGCCGCATCACCGCCGATCTCACGCTGCAGCCGGACGCGGGCGGCATGACTGCGATAGGCGCCGTGGTCGCCGACGCGCGTCTCGCCGCCATGGCAGCCCACGACCCGGATTTCGCGGTGGTCAACATCGGCGGTGTCCGGGCGTCGCTGCTCGCGGGCGGCACCGGCGTCGTCAGCCACGGTGATCTGCTGCGCGTGCAGCCGTTCGGCGACGAGCTGCTGCTGGTGACGCTGAGCGGAGCGGAGGTGCGCGCGCTGCTGGCGCAGCAGTGGCGCGAAGATGGTGCGCCCGAGCTGCTGCAGGTGTCGCGTGGGCTGTCGTACGCGTGGCACTCGAACGGCACCGGCAGCGGTGCGGTGGTACCCGGATCGGTGCGGGTGGCGGGTCGCCCGCTGGACGACGACGCTACCTATCGCGTGGTCATCAGCAGCTATCTGGCCGGCGGCGGTGACGGCTTCGGCGTGCTGACCGATGCCCCGCTGATGGCACGGGGGCCGGGCGACGTCCCGGCGCTGGGTGCCTATTTCGCGGCGCACTCGCCGCTGTCACCGCCGTCCGGGGCGCGCGTCCGTCGGCAGCACTGAGCGCCCGCCCGCGCTCGCGTGGGCAGGCGACCCTTCGTGCACCACTGCATTCGCGTCGCGCCCCGGCTGCACACTCCTTGTGCAATTGCACACAACGTTGAACACAATTGGCTCGGCGGCTCGTGGTGCAGCGCAGCAGTCGGGGCGAAATCTCAGTGAATACAATACTGTATACAAGTGGCACGGCCATTGCGTCTGATGGACCCGGGCACCGGCGAAAGCGCGTCACAGGGCGGCTTCCGGCGGCGCATATCGAGACTACAGACGAGGGGTGTAAGCAATGGGCGTTTCACGATTGGGCGGCAACAGTGGCCGCGTAGGGGGTCTCCCCTGGTTCGTGCTTCTGGCCTGCATGGCATGGCCGGTGGCGAGCATGGCCCAGGAAGAATCGGAGAGTGCCGAGTCCGAGGCGGACGTCAGCGAGCTCCAGGAATACGTGACCACCGAGCAGGTGCAGGATGACCTCAGCGTCATTCCCACCGAGCCGGTCGATTCGATCTTCGGTACCGGCAAGACGCTGCTCGAGACGCCGCGCGCGGCCACGTCGATCAGCGCCGAGCTGCTCGACCAGTACGGCGCCGAGGACATCAACGACCTGGTCAAGTTCTCGCCGGGTGCCTACACCAGCTCCTTCTTCGGTGTCGCCGGCAGTCTCGATGTGCGCGGGTCTCCCGCCGACACCTACTTCCGGGGCATGAAGCGCATCGAGAACCCCGGCAACTATCCGACGCCGATCGCGGCATCGGACCGCGTCGATGTCGTGCGCGGCCCGTCGTCGCCGATCTTCGGGCCCGGCAAGGTGGGCGGGTATCTCAACTTCATCCCGAAGTCAGCCCGCGCCGAGACCGGTCGCTATCTCGACACGCCGGCCGGCAGCGTCTCCAGCACGGTGGGCTCGTACGGCAAGTTCATCTCCACCGCCGAAGTCGGCGGCCCGGTGACCATCGCCGGCAACACCGGTGGCTACTACGTGTACGGCATGTTCGAGGACTCGGACAGCTACTACAACAACAGCTTCCAGGACCAGGTCATCATCCAGTCGACCTTCGACTTCGATCTGAGCCCCACCACCCGCATCACCTTCGGCCAGCAGTATCAGCGCTACGAGGGCACCGAGATCGCGGGCTGGAACCGCATCACCCAGGACCTGATCGACAACGGCACCTACCTCGCCGGCGTGCCGCTGGTCGACCTCTCGGACGGCGACCGCATGACGCCGGCGAGCATCCTGGCCGGGGGCAACCTGTTCGCGTTCTCGCCGTGCTGCGGCAACGGCGGCGAGCTCGGCGACCAGTTCGCGCTCGATCCGGCCACGGTCGAGGAAGTGCAGATCAGCGGTCGTGACGTCGTCGTCGATTCGCTGGACGGCATCAAGTCGGACAGCCTTGCCGTCTTCTTCGACATCATCGTCAACCACTCGCCGAGCCTGACCTTCAAGAACAAGGTCTTCGTCGATTTCCTCAACCGCGAGAAGATGGCGACCTACGCGTTCTCGCAGGAGAACAACGCGCTCTCCGTCGAGGACAAGTTCATCGTCGAGCACACCGCCGACTTCGGCTGGCTGAGTGCCAACAGCGCGTTCGCACCGGCGGTGCGCTACTACCGGGCCGAGGACAAGAGCGATTCGGACTGGGAGTATCTCGACCGCCGCGACCTCTCGCGCGGGGCGACGCCGAACGATCGCGTGGTGACGGCGCTGGAGAGCTCCTCGGTCAATCCGTGGAACAACTACCACACCTCGTACTTCTGGAATCCGAGCGTCGCGCTGCTCACCGATCTGACGCTGTTCGACGATCTCGACATCCTGCTCGGCTGGCGCTGGGATTACATCGATCTCGAGGCGGTAGAGAACGGTGCCGTCGACGGTGACGGCGACGGTGTCTCCGACCGACCCATCACCGAGGTCGGCGAGGGCGGCGAGGAAACCATCGTCGGCTATCAGGACGCCTTCTTCCAGGACAACCTGCAGGGCAGCTCCTACAACATCAGCGTCAGCTACCAGCTGCCCTTCGGCATCCGGCCCTACTTCACGACCTCGGAGCAGAAGACGCTGATCACCAACCAGACCGGCGGCGTGTCGCCCTCGGTCATCCAGACCGGAGCGCTCGACGCCTCCGAGCTGGTCGAGTACGGCGTCAAGGGCACCTTCTTCAACGGCCGTCTCTACGTTGCCTTCGCCGACTACGAGCAGGAGCGCAGCAGCTTCAGCACGCAGACGCTGACCGTGCTCGCCACGCGCGGCACCGGCCAGGAACTCGAGATCCGCTGGGTGCCCACCGACAACCTCAGCTTCACCGGTGCGGTGACCAATCAGGAGACGGTGTACGACCCGGCCAACCCGCGCTTCGTCTTCGCCAGCCCGGCGATCAGCGGCTTCGATCCCGCCCAGCAGTACGGCGGCACCATCGGTACCAGCCTGACCGGCGATATCGCCCGCGAGCGCGTCGGGGTGCCGGAGATGGTCTACAGCTTCTTCGGCAACTACCGCTGGAAGAACTGGGACGGTTCGCTCGGCGTGACCTACTACGAAGACACGTTCTCCGGTGCCGGCAAGACCGTGAAGCTGCCCGAGGCCTATCTGGTCACGGCGCAGGTGGGTCTCACGCTCGGCGACTGGAGCGCGCAGCTCACCGTCAACAACGCCCTCGACGAGCGCTACTTCCGGTCGCTGTTCCCGGACATCTTCGGCGACGTCGTGGTGCTGCCCGAGTTGCCGCGGACCGTCGACTTCCGTCTCCGCTACGACTTCGGCTGATTCCCAATCCCGACAGGAGGACCCCACTGTGCGGTTTCCCATGTGTAATCACGCCATGCTGCGGCCGGTCGCGGCAGCCGTCCTGATGACGGCTGCCGCCACCCCGGCATTCCCCGACGAGCTCGACAGTGCCCGTCAGCTGCAGGAGCAGATCGACGAGGCCGGTCAGCAGACCCAGCGCCGCATCGACGAGCTCTCCGAGCAGGCGCGCGCGATGCTCGCCGAGTATCGCGCCGCGCAGGAGGAAGCCGAGAGCCTCGCGGTGTACAACGACCAGCTCGAGCGGCTGGTCGCCTCCCAGTCGGAGGAGATCACCTCCATCGAGGAGCAGCTCGAGACCATCGATACCACGCAGCAGGACTTCGTTCCGTTGATGCTGCGCGCGCTCGATGCGCTCGAGACCTTCGTCGAGCGCGACATGCCCTTCCTCGCCGACGAACGTGCCGCCGATATCGCGGATCTGCGTGCGGTCATGGATCGCGCCGACGTGAGCACCGCCGAGCGTTTCCGCCAGATCATGGCCACCTACCAGGAGGAGATGGATTACGGCCGGACCATCGAGACCTACCGCGGCAAGCTCGATCTCGACGGGTCCGAGCGTTCGGTGCGCTTCCTGCGCATCGGTCGGGTGGCGCTGCTCTACCAGACGCTGGACGGTCAGGCGACCGGTCGCTGGAACCCGGCGACTGGTTCCTGGGAACCGCTCGGCAACGGCTACCGCGCCGCCGTCGAGCACGGACTGCGGGTGGCCTCGGAGCAGGCGCCCCCCGATCTGCTGCAGGTGCCGCTGACCGTGCCGGAGGGGCTGTGATGCCGCTCCGCACGGACCGATTGATTGCAAGGACGTTCGATATGCGACTGCCCCTGGCCGTGATGGCCGCAACCATGGCCGGCGCTGCGGCGCTGTCCGCATTCCCCGTCGGTGCGCAGCAGGGCGGCAGCACGCAGTCGCTGCTGCAGGAGCTGCGCGATGCGCGCCAGCAGGAGGCGCAGCGCGACCAGCAGCGCATCGAGGACTTTCTCGAGCAGGTCAACGAGCGTCAGGCCATGCTGGCGGAGGCACGCCAGGCGCGCGATGCCGCGCGTGCCCGTCGCGACGAGCTGCAGACCGCCTTCGACGGCAACGAGGATCGCCTGGCCGAGCTCGAGACCGAGCTCGAGCAGCGCACCGGCGAATTCGGCGAGGTCTTCGGCGTGATCCGGCAGGTGGCCGGTGACGCGCGCTCGACCATCCGCGCCTCGCTCACCTCGAGCCAGTATCCAGAGCGTCTCGACAGGCTCGATACGCTGGCGAGCAGCAACCGGCTGCCGTCCATCGAGCAGATTGACTGGCTGTGGACCACCCTGCTCGAGGAGATGGTTGCTTCCGGCGAGATCGCCAGCTATCAGGCCGAGGTCGTCAATCCCGACGGTGCTGCCGAGCAGGCGGAAGTCACCCGGGTCGGGCCGTTCAACGCCAGTATCGGCGACAGCTTCCTGCAGTTCTCGCCGGAGACCCAGGAGTTGTCGGTGCTGCCGCGTCAGCCCACCGGTCGCTTCCAGTCGCTGGCCGCGAACGTGGCCGAGGCCGAGCCCGGTACCGCCCTGGTCGAGGGTGTGGTCGATCCCTCGCGCGGCGCCATTCTCAGTCTCCTGATCCAGAAGCCGAACCTCCTCGAGCGCATCCAGCAGGGCAAGCTGGTCGGCTACGTCGTGCTCTTCATCGGGGTCGTCGGCCTGCTCATCGCCGCCGAGCGCTTCGTCACGCTGGGTCGCATCGAGCGGCGCATGCGCGCGCAGCGCAAGGACATCGAGCATCCCAACACCGAGAACCCCCTCGGCCGGGTGCTGACGGCCTACTACGAGAACCAGAAGGTCGACACCGAGACCCTCCAGCTCAAGCTCGACGAGGCCATCCTGGCCGACGTGCCGCCCATCGAGCGCGGGCTCTCCACCATGAAGATCCTCGCCGCGGTGGCCCCGCTGCTGGGGCTGCTCGGAACGGTGGTGGGCATGATCGCCACCTTCCAGGCCATCACCCTCTTCGGCACCGGCGATCCCAAGCTGATGGCGGGCGGCATCTCGCAGGCCCTGGTCACCACGGTTCTCGGCCTGGTGGTCGCCGTGCCGCTGATCCTGCTGCACAGCGTGCTGTCGGGCCGCAGCCGCAAGATCATCCAGACGCTGGAGCACCAGAGCAGCGGCATCGTCGCCTCGCACGCGGAGAAGGCGCACGGCCATGTATGAGCTGAACCGCCTTCTCACCAGCATGCAGGACTTCATGAGCTCGGGCGGCGACGTGCTCTGGGTGATCCTGCTGCTCACCGCGCTGCTCTGGGCGCTGATCGTGGAACGCATCTGGTTCTTCCGCTATCAGCACCCGCGCCAGCTCGAGACCGTCATCGCCGCATGGCGCCAGCGTCGCGACAAGCGCTCCTGGTACTCCACCCGCATCCGCGAGGCGTGGATCTCGGAGCTGGAGATCGAGCTCAACCGGTTCATTCCGCTGCTCAAGACGGTCATCGCGGTGCTGCCGCTGGTGGGTCTGCTGGGCACGGTCACCGGGATGGTCCAGGTCTTCGACGTGCTGTCGGTCATGGGCACGGGCAACCCGCGCGCCATGGCGAGCGGGGTCTCGGCCGCGACCATCCCGACCATGGCCGGCATGGTCGCGGCACTGTCCGGGCTCTACTTCAGCGTGCGCCTGGAACGCCAGGCGCTCACCAGGTCGCAGGTCGTGGCCGACCGCATTTCCTTCTTCGACGAGACCGCCAATGCGTAGCCGCTATTCCGCCACTCAGCAGGAGGAAGCCGACGTCAACATGACGCCGATGCTCGACATCGTCTTCATCATGTTGATCTTCTTCATCGTCACCACCTCCTTCGTCAAGGAGACCGGCATCGAGGTCATCCGGCCCAGCGCCGAGACCGCCGAGCAGCAGCAGAAGGCCAACATCCTGATCGGCATCCGCGAGAACGGCGAGATCTGGATCGACCGCCGCCAGGTCGAGCTGCAGGCCGTCCGTGCCAATGTCGAGCGCATGCTCGCCGAGAACCCCGAAGCGGGTGTCGTCGTGGTCTCCGACAAGGGCGCCAGCACCGGCGTGCTGATCGATGCCATGGACCAGGCCCGCCTCGCCGGTGCCAGCAACATCTCCATCGCCGCGGAAAATGAGTAGACGGAATGTCGTCAGAGGGTTGCTCCCGGTGGTGTGCGGCGTCGTCGTCGCCGGCGCGCTGTTCCTGCTCATGATGACCATGATCAGCAACCGCGATGCCGGTCTCGACGAGGCAGGCGAGCAGACCGCGATCAACTTCATCCGCTTCGATCGCGATCAGGAGACGCGCACCCGCGATCGGCGCGAGCCGCCGGACGAGCCGCCACCGCCCGACGAGCCGCCGCCCCCGCCGCCGGAGGCCGTGTCCACGGTCGACCGGCCGCAGACGCAGATGCCGCAGCTCGACATGCCCAACATCGATGTGCCGATGAACATCGAGGGCGGGCCCTATCTCGGCGACTACGCGGCCGGTGGCGGTGGTCCGGTGGGCATCGACACCGATGCCGTGCCGACCGTGCGCGTGCCACCGGTCTACCCCCGGCGTGCCAGGCAGGCGAAGCTGGAGGGCTACGTCACCATGGAGTTCACCATCCGGCCCGACGGCTCGGTGACCGACGTCCAGGTGGTCGATTCCCAGCCGGGGCAGCTGTTCAACGCCTCCGCCGTGCAGGCGCTCTCGCGGTGGCAGTTCCAGGCGCACACCGTGAACGGGGAGCGCGTCGCCCGCCGTGCCCGCCAGACCATCCGCTTCTCGCTGGAGACGAGTTGATGGACATGCTCCGCACCATTCCCGCAGGTGTCCGCATCCTCGCGCTCGGGATTGCCCTCGCGTTCGCGCCCGCAGCGGTGTGGGCGCAATCCGGGGAGGATCCGCCCAAGCTCGCGCAGTCGACCTACAACAAGCTGACCGATGCGCGCGAGAAGATGGAGGAATCGCAGTACGACGCCGCCATCAGCGACATGCAGGCGCTGCTCGACGAGCTCGAGGACCGCGACTACGACCGCGCAATCACGCTGCAGACGATGGGCTACGCCCATCTCGGCAAGAGCGACTACGACGCCGGCATCGCCAGCTTCGAGCAGGCGCTGGCGCTGGAGGCGCTGCCCACCGAGGCGCAGCTCGGCGCGCAGCATGCGCTGGCCCGGCTCTACGCTGCGGAGGCGCGCTACGCCGAGGCACGCGATGCGCTGACGACGTGGATGGACACCGAAGGCGCCGAGCCGGCCGCCGACGACTACGCGCTCCTCGGCAACATCCACGCGCAGCTGGGCGAGCACGGCACCGGCATCACCGCCATGCGCAAGGCCATCGAGCTGGAGGACGCGCCCAAGGAGTCGTACTACCAGCTCCTGCTCGCGCTCTGCTTCGAGGGCGAGCGCTTCGGCGAGGCCGCGCAGGTGCTCGAACGCATGGTGCGCCACTGGCCCGGCAATGCGGCCTACTGGCGGCAGCTCGCCAGTGTCTACATGAATCTCGGGCGCGACACCGAGGCGCACGCCACCCTGCGCATCGCCCATCGCAAGGGTCTGCTGGAGAGCGAGCGCGAGCTGCTCAACCTGGTCCAGCTGGCCTTCGCCATCGACCTGCCCGACCACGCCGCGCGCGTGCTCGAGGAGGAGATGGCGGCCGGGCGCATCAGCCGCTCGCAGCGCAATCTCGAGATGCTCGCCGAGGCCTGGGCCAGCGCCAAGCAGTACGACGAGGCGATCGCGGCGTATCAGCGCCTCGCCGAATCCACCGGCAGCGGCAAGTATCTGTTGAGCCAGGCCTACCTGCACATGCAGCGCGACGACTGGGCGGCGGTCGCGGAGAGCGCCGAGGCGGCCGTCGGTGCCGGCGGGCTCGACTCTCCCGGCCGCGCCTGGATGCTGCTCGGCATGGCCCGTATCCGTCAGGAACAGCCGGATGCCGGGCTCGAAGCCATGACGCGTGCCGCCGAATACCGCGACACCGCGCAGCAGGCGCGCCAATGGATTGCCCACGTCAAGCGCCAGCAGCGGGACGCCGGGTCGTGATCGAAACGGACGGGAAAGCGGCAGCCCCCGAAACTCAGGCCGTGCGCCTCTCCACGCCCATCCTGAGCTTTCCCGTACGCACGATCGCCACCCCGCGCCGCTGCTGGCAGGAGGTGTTGTCGCGGCAGCACCGTCCAGGCCACCGGAGACAGCGATGAACTACGAGGATTATCTGCGGCGCGTGCCCAAGGCCGAGCTTCACTGCCACTTCGAGGGCACCGTGCGCCCGGCGACCTTCGCCGAGCTCGCCGACAAGCACGGCATCGCGCTGCCCACGCGCGAGGTCGACCGGCTCTACGACTACGACAGCATCGAGGGCTTCCTCGAGATCTTCGGGCTGGTCGCCACCACCATCATCGATCGCGAGGACTTCGCGCGCGTGGCCTACGAGTCGCTCGCCGACGGGCGCGACCGGGGCGGCCTGGTCTATCGCGAGATGTTCTTCAACCCGACCCTGCACACCCGCCGCGGCGTCGCCTACGCCACCGTGGTGGACGGCATCGTCGACGGTATCCGGCTGGCGAGCCGCGAGCTCGGCGTCGAGTGCCGGCTGATCGCCGATGTCTACCGGCAGGACAATCCGGCCGAGGCCGTGGCCATGGTCGAGCAGGTGCTCGCGCACCGGCCCGACGAACTCATCGGCCTCGGCATGGACGGTGCCGAGGCGCCCGATCCGCCCGAGCGCTTCACCGAGGCCTTCGCGCTGGCGCGCAGGGGCGGCCTGCGCCTGACCAGCCACGCCTGCGAGGACGCTCCGGCGCGGAACATCGCCACCTGTCTCGATCTGCTGGGCTGCGAGCGCATCGACCACGGCTACCACATCCTCGGCGACCCGGCGCTGGTGCAGCGCGCCCGCGACGAGGGCCTGATCTTCACCTGCTGCCCGACGGCAACGGCGACGGTCTACGGCTGGCCGGACCTGACCCATCACCCGATCCGGGACATGGTCGCCGGCGACCTGCGGGTCACGCTGAATTCGGACGATCCCACCATGTTCCACACCGACATCGGGAAGGAGTTCGTGGATCTGTGCACGGCACTGGACTACGGCCCCGCGCAGGTGCGGCGCTTCTGCCTGGATGCGGTGGACGGTACCTGGCTGGACGACAGCGACAAGCGCGCGCTGCGTGCCCGCGTCACCGCCGGCCTCGACGCCCTCGACGCCGAACTGGCGGGTGCGGCATGAGGCGCGGTCTCGCGCACGCCGCGCTGCTCGGCGCCGCCGGCATGCTGCTCGCCGCCTGCGGCAGCCGGCCCGCTCCGGAAACGGCCGAGGCGCCACCCGCGGAAGCGCCGATTTCGGTCAAGGCCGTGGTCGTCACCATGTTCGAGATCGGCGATCTGGTCGGCGACACCCCCGGCGAGTTCCAGTACTGGAAGGAGCGCGAGGGCCTCGACACGGTCATGCCGCTGCCCGCCGGCCACGGCGACGTGCACGTCGATGCCGAGCGCGGCGTCATTGCCGTCATCACCGGCATCGGCACTGCCAACGCGGTGTCGACGATCACCGCGCTGGGGCTCGATCCGCGCTTCGATCTCTCCCGGGCGTACTGGCTGGTGGCCGGCATCTCGGGCGGCGATCCGGCCGACACATCGCTGGGATCGGCGGTATGGGCCGAGCACCTGGTCGACGGTGATCTCGCCTACGAGCTCGATGCGCGCGAGATCCCCGCGGACTGGCCGACCGGCTACGTCCCGCTGCAGGCCAGCACGCCGTACGCGGAGCCGCGACCGAGCGAGCACACGGCGGCCAATCAGTACTTCCGGCTCGATCCCGGCCTGGTCGACTGGGCCTTTGCACTGACACGGGATGTCGCGATCCCCGATACCGAGGACATGGCGGCGTTCCGCGAACGTTTCGCGGACGAGGCCGCCCGGCAGCCGCCGTCGGTGATGCGCGGCGATCATCTCGCCGCCATGACCTTCTGGCACGGACGCCTGATGAACGACTGGGCCAACGACTGGGTGGCGTACTGGAGCGACGGTGCCGGCGAGTTCGTGACCTCGGCGATGGAGGACACCGGCACCATGCTCGCGCTGACACGCCTGGGCGAGGCCGGCCGCGCCGATCCCGACCGCCTGCTGGTGCTGCGCACGGTCAGCAACTTCACGATGGGGCCCGAGGGCGTCGACGCCGCCACCAGCCTCGCCGGCGAGCACACCGGCTACTCCGGCATGGGCGCGGCGCTGGAGGCCGCGCACGCCGTCGGCAGCCGCGTGGTCGACGCCATCGTCGCGGACTGGGCCACCTACCGCGACACCATCCCCGGCACGGCCGAATGATGCGCCGGTGGCGGCAGCGCGCGCGCACGCTGCTCGCGATCGTCGGTGCGCTCGCGGCGCCGGCGGCGCTCGCGGCCGAGCCGATGGCGGTTCGGGTGGTCGTGGTGAGCATGTTCGAGGTCGGCGCCGACAGCGGCGACACGCCGGGCGAGCTGCAGCTCTGGCGCGAGCGCTTCGATCTCGACACCGCATACCCGCTGCCCGCCGGCCACCACGACGTGCTCGCCGACCCGGAGCGCGGCGTCATCGCGGTGGTCACCGGACAGGGCACGGCGCGTGCCGCGGCCACCATCATGGCGCTGGGCAGCGACCCGCGCTTCGACCTCTCGCGCGCCTACTGGCTGGTGGCCGGCATCGCCGGGGTCGACCCGGCGGTCACCACCGTGGGCAGCGCGGTGTGGACCGACTGGGTGGTGGACGGCGACCTTGCCTACCGGATCGATGCGCGGGAAATGCCGGAGGACTGGCCCACCGGCACCATTCCCTACCTGCGCCGCGAACCCTTCGAGCCGCCGCGGCCGGAGCGCGAGGCGCGCGTCTGGCAGCTCAACCCGGAGCTGCTCGCGTGGGCCCATGCGCTGACCGAGGACATCGCACTCGACGAGACCGAATCCATGAAGCGGCTGCGCGCACGCTACACCGCCGACGCGCATGCGCCGGCCCGCGGCACGCCCGAGGTCATGATCGGTGCCAACCTGTCCGCCACCAGCTATTGGCACGGCACCCTGCTCAACCGCTGGGCGCGTCGCTGGATCGACTACTGGACCGACGGGGCGGCGCGCTTCGTCACCTCGGCAATGGAGGACTCCGGCACCCTGCAGTCGCTGGCGTATCTCGATCGCGCCGGCCGTGCCGATCTCGACCGCGTGCTGATCCTGCGCACCGGATCGAACTTCACGACCCAGCCGGCCGATCTCACCGCTGCCGAGAACCTGGCCCGCGACGATGACGGCTACTCGGCGTACGTGCCCAGCCTCGAGGCGGCCTATCGCGTGGGCAGCACGGTGGTTTCCGCCCTGGTGGCCGACTGGGCGCGGTACCGCGACACGGTTCCCGGAAGCGAGCGGTAGTGCGGAACATCGTGATGCGCGCGCTGGCGGTGCTCCTGACGGCGGTCGTCGGCGCCTGCGCCGCGATGCCGGCCTCCCCGCCGGAATGCGCGGCCGGCCGGATCATGCAGCGCCACGCGCTCTACTTCGGCCTGACCACGTCCGACGGCGCCATCATCGACGAGGCGCGCTGGTCGGCCTTTCTCGCCGAGACGGTGACGCCGCGCTTTCCCGAAGGATTCACCGTCCTGGAAGCGCGCGGCCAGTGGCGCAATCGCGAAACCGGCACGATCATCCGTCAGCCATCCCGCGTGCTGATCGTGCTCGCCGCCGATGACCCGGTCACGTCGACGGCGGTGGAGAGCGTGCGCACGGCGTATCGCGAGCGCTTCGCGCAGCAGTCGGTCCTGCGCGTTTCCGCGCCGGTCTGCGCGTCGTTCTGAGCGATTCGTGGTGCGACACGGGGCATCATGCGGCACTCAATGTATGCAACGTTGCATTCGTAAAGTGCAGCCTATCGTGGGCATAGCCGGCAGGCATCGTAAAAACAACGAGTTATGAGATGGCATGGCCGTTGCGTTCCCACGGATGCCGACGTTCCATTTGATGTTGTCCGGGCGGCGGTTCGCATTCCAGAAGACCGTTTCGAGAAAAAGGGGGTTGTGGTGTCGAATCAAGAGTGGGGTCGTGACACGTTTGCCCGCCGGCGCATCGGTGGCCGCGCCGCGCAGGTGGCGCGACTGGCGCTGTGCGGTGCGCTGGCGGCATCGTCCGGGGCCGTCCTTGCCCAGGACGAGGGCGAAGCCCGCGCGGAGTCCGCCCCCTCGCGCACACAGCTCGACGAAATGACGGTGACTGCTTCGCGCAACGAAGAGAGCATCAAGGATGTACCGGTATCGGTCACCACGGTGCCGCAGCAGCAGGTCGAGGCCCTGAATTCCGATGGCAGCGATATCCGCAACCTGTCCGGCAGCACGCCCAGCCTCGTCATCGAATCGTCGAACGGGCGCAGCCTGCCGCGCTTCTACATCCGTGGCTTCGGCAATACCGACTTCTCGACCTTCGCGTCGCAGCCGGTGGGTCTGGTCTACGACGATATCCAGCTCTCCAACGCCGCACTGAAGAGCTTCCCGGCCTTCGACCTCGCCAGCATCGAGGTGCTGCGCGGTCCGCAGGGATCGCTGTTCGGCCGCAACACGCCGGCCGGCGTCGTCAAGCTGGAGTCGGCGAAGCCGGTGCTGGGCAGTCAGGAGGGCTACTTCAGCTTCTCCACCGGCACCTACAACAGCAACAACTACGAGATGGTCTACAACGCGCCCATCGGCAACGAGATGGCGCTGCGCGTGTCCGCCCTCTCGCAGAACCGCGACGACTGGGTGGACGACACCTTCAAGCAGACCAAGGACGAGTACGGTGCCTATGCCGACCGCGCCTTCCGGGCGCAGCTGCTCTACGATCCGGTCGACTCCGGCTTCCGCGCTCTGCTCAACGTGCACGGCCGCGATCTCGACGGCACCGCACGCCTGTTCCGCGCGTTCACCGTGCTGCCGGGCAGCAATGACCTCGCGCCCGGTTTCGACATCGAGAAGGTGGCGATGGACGGGCGCAACGAGCAGGAGCTCAAGAGCCTGGGTGCCAATGCCCGTCTGAGCTGGGATTTCGAGAACGTCACCCTCTACTCGATCACCGGCTACGAGGGCATCAACCACTACTTCAGCCGCGGCGACATCGATGGCGGCTTCACCAACGGCGAGGAGGGCGCCACCGCCTTCCCGGTGGAGACTTCCGGCGAGATCGACGATCTCCGCCAGATCACGCAGGAGCTGCGCCTCGCGTCCGACGATGGCGGCTTTCTCGACTGGCAGGCGGGCGTCTACTACTTCGACGAGTCGGTCACCGGCATCTCGCGCACCTATGGATCGCCCTCGGGTCCGGTCAGCAACTTCACGCGCAACACGCAGGAGACGCAGTCGCTGGCCGGCTTCGCCGCACTGGATCTGGCGCTGACCGACCGGCTGGCCGCGAAGCTCGGCGCCCGCTACACCTGGATCGACAAGACCTTCCGGGTCGACGAGGCCTTCAATACCGAGTTCACCGGTCCGCGCTCGGACAGCGACGACAGCAGCAAGGTGAGCTGGGATACCAGTCTGAGCTATGCGCTGACGCCCGAAGTCACGACCTATGCGCGTGTTGCCACCGGTTTCCGCGGACAGAGCTACGCAGCGCCGGATCAGAATCTGCCCATCACCATCGCCGAGCCGGAGGAGATGATCTCCTACGAGGCGGGCTTCAAGTCCGAGCTGCTCGACAACCGTCTGCGCCTCAACGCCAGCGCCTACTACTACGAGGTCGACGGCCAGCAGCTCACCGCCGCCGGCACCGAGGACAACATCCTGCGCCTGCTCAACGCCGACACCACCGTCGGCCAGGGTGTCGAGCTCGACCTCTGGGCGCACGTCTCCGAGCGCCTGCTGGTCACCTTCGGCGCCAGCTACAACGACACCGAGCTGGACGATCCGGATCTCGCGGTCAACGGCTGCGCCAGCGCCGGCTGCACGAATCTCGATCCACAGGTCGGCGACAACCTCTTCCTCATCGACGGCAATCCGCTGCCGCGTGCGGCGGAGTTCATCGCCAACGCCACGGCGCGCTACGACATCCCGATGGGCGACGGCGACGGCTTCTACATCTTCGGCGACCTTTCCTACACCGGCGAGTACAACTACGGACTCACCGAGTCGGTTGAGCTGAAGTCGAATCCGCTGCTGCTGGCCGGCCTGCGTGCCGCCTACACCTGGGACTACGGCAAGTACGAGGTCGCCGGCTTCTGCCGCAACTGCACCGACGAGGTCGAAGCGCTCGGCGCCGTCTCCATCAACAACATGGCGGCCCTGGTCAACGAGCCGCGCATCATCGGCGTGCAGTTCAAGATGCAGTACTAGGTCGTGTGTGGAAACGCGGTGGGCGTCCGGCTGCGGCCGGGCGCCCTTCCGCTATCCCGGGCCGTCGTCGCGCGGCGCCTCCGAACCGAGCACGCGCATCGGCGCGATCCCCAAACCGCAACCGGATTCCTCATGCAAGCAAGACAACGCTTCACGCCGCGACCGGCGCGACGCTGGCTGCCGGCCGCAGCGATGATGCTGTGCGCCTGTGCGCCGGGCTGGGCGGACGGCCGCAAGGTCATTCTCGATGACGACTTCACGGGCTTCAGCAACGTCAGTCCCTTCCTGCTGCTGCAGTCCGACGATGTCGACGTGCTCGGCTTCACGGTGGTCAGCGGCGTGGCCTGGCATGACCAGAACGTGGCGCATGCGCTGCGCAAGCTGGAGATCGCCGGCCGCACCGACATCCCGGTGGTGCCGGGCGCGGTGCATCCGCTGCTCAACTCCAAGGCCGCGACCGAGCGCTGGGAAACCCTCCACGGCGAGCTGGTCTTCAAGGGCGCGTGGGAGGACGAGCCGCCGCTCGGCGCCGTCGAGGGCTACGACGGGCTGTCCGACCCGGACGTCGTCCCGCCGCTGCTCGAGGGTCAGCCGGCCACCGAGCCGGCGGACGATATCGCCGCCGCGTTCCTGGTGCGCATGGTCAATCGCCATCCCGGCGAGGTCACCATCATCGCCAACGGGCCGCTCACCAATCTTGCCATCGCCCAGAGCCTGGATCCGGATTTTGCCGCCAAGGCGAAGGAGCTGGTCTACATGGGCGGCAGCCTCAACCCGCAGCAGCGCCGCGACACCGAGGCCGCGGCGCAGTCGGCGCACGAGTACGCCAACACGCCGCGCCTGGAGTTCAACTTCCGCTGGGACCCGGAGGCCGCGAGCATCGTGTTCCGGGCGCCGTGGCGGAAGATCACCATGGTGCCGGTGGACCCGTCGACCGAGACCGAATTCCGCCCCGATCTCATCGAGGAGCTGACCCGCGCCGATACTGCGCTCACCGATGCCGTGGAGCGCTTCGTCGTGCCCGGCCTGCCGATGTGGGACGAGCTCAGCATCGCGGTCTGGCTGGATCCGACGCTCATCGAGGTCTCGGAGCCGCTCTACATCGACGTCGATACCAGCTTCACGGCCGGCTACGGCAATACCCTGTCGTGGACCGAGGACCATCGTCCCGGGCTCGGCGAGCGCGAGCAGACGGTGGTCCGCGACATCCGGCTCGAGCCGTTCGAGCGCATGCTGGTCGAGCGCATCAATCGGTCCCTGGATCGGTAGCGGGGTATCGCGGCGGTCCCGGCGGGCGGTGGATCGAGGTCGGGCCAGCACCCTGACGGTCGCGTGCGCCGGCACATCGTCGGCGTCGTCGACCGGCCGGCCAGGTCGGTACCCGTGCGCGCGTACGGGCCTTCGCCCGGGTACATCCGACGCGTCGGCGCTTCAGGCCACCGTGTGCGAGTGCGGCGCCGTCGCGTTCGCCTGATGCCGCTCGCGTGCCCGCTGCAGCAGCTGAGCGGTCACGCTGATGGCGATCTCCTCCGGGGTGTCACTCTTCATGGGCAGCCCGATGGGCGCCTCGATGCGCCGGCGCTCGGCGGCATCGACACCGGCCTCCGCCAGGGCGCTGCCGATGGCGTGGATCTTGGCGCCGCTGCCCATCACGCCGAGGAAGCGGAAGTCGCGGCCGACGCAGCCGAGCAGGGCGCGCACGTCGGACGGGAAATCGCTGGTCATGACCACCACGTCGGTGATGCCCGGGTAGGGGATGGCGGCGCCGGCGTCGGCATAGTCGCGCACCACGACGCGGCGGTCGGCGGCGTCGTTGTCGCGGAAGGTGGCCACCTCGGCGCGGCGGTCGAACACCGTGACGTGGTAGCCCACCGACGCCATGGTGCGGCTCAGCGCGCGGCCGCAGTGACCGCCGCCGATGATGGCGATGCGGTTCGGGTTGAGCAGCTGTTCGGTGTAGCGCCATGCCGCGTCGTGCTCGAGCCGGCAGGCAGGTGCGTCGGGATCCGGTTCGGCGGTGTCGCAGCGCAGGCCGTGCCGGTCGATGATGAAACGCCCGCGGTCGCCGTCGCGTTCCAGCGCGGCCAGGCGCGCGACCACGGGGCCGTCGCGCGCGGGCAGCAGCACCAGCTCGATGTTGGTCTGCCGGCCGGCGCAGATGAGGCCCGACTCGCCCGCGCCGACGACGGCGGGATCGCGGCGTTGATGGCGCAGCGGCACCAGGCGCGGTCGCCGCCACGGATCGGCCAGCGCCAGTCGCGCTTCGGCGAGCAGGTTGCGCTCCATCATGCCGCCGCCGATGGTGCCGAGCTGGCTGCCGTCGGCACGCACCAGCATGCGCGCGCCGGTGGTGCCGGGCGAGCCGCGGCTGTGCGCCGCCACCAGCACGACGAAGGCGGGGTCGCCGCGCTCCAGTGCGGCGGACACGTCCGCCCAGAATCCGCGGCTCATGTCGTCGTCGCGGTGCGGGCGCGCTCGACGGCGGCGAGCACCGCTTCGGGCGTGGCCGGAGCGCGCAGCTCGGGTCGATGCCCGGGCGGTCCACAGTGAGCCACCGCGTCGCGGATGGCGTGGTAGGTCGAGATGGCGAGCATGAAGGGCGGCTCGCCCACCGCCTTGGAACGGTAGATCGTCTCCTCGCGATTGGGTGCGTCGGCGAGCAGCCGTATGCGGGTCTCGGCAGGCCAGTCGCGGGCGGTGGGGATCTTGTAGGTCGACGGCGCGTGCGTGGTGAGACGGCCGGCGTCGTTCCAGCACAGCTCCTCCGAGGTCAGCCAGCCGACGCCCTGCAGGAAGCCGCCCTCGATCTGGCCGACGTCGATGCCCGGGTTCAGCGAGCGCCCGGCGTCGTGCAGGATGTCGACGCGCAGCAGCCGTGTCTCGCCGGTCAGGGTATCGATGGCCACCTCGCTGACCGCGGCGCCGTACGCGAAGTAGTAGAACGGTCGACCGGTGAAGGTGTTCTTGTCCCAGTCGATCCGGGGCGTGCGGTAGTAGCCGGTGGCCGACAGCGACACGCGGGCCGTGTAGGCGGACTCGCAGACCTCCGCGAATGCGAGGACGTGGTCGCCGGCGCGGACCGTCCCGTCCGCGAAGCGCACGGCGTGCGGCGGGACATCGAAGCGCTCGCAGAGGTGCTCGCGCAGCCGCTCGCGGATGGTGCGCGCGGCGATGGCGGCCGCCATGCCGTTGAGGTCCGAACCCGACGACGCCGCGGTGGCGGAAGTGTTGGGCACCTTGCTGGTGTCGGTGGTCGAGGCGCGGATGGCCGACAGCGGCAGGCCCATCTCGCGGGCCACGATCAGCGCCACCTTGGTGTGCAGGCCCTGGCCCATCTCGGTGCCGCCGTGGTTGAGCAGCACGCTGCCGTCGCGATAGACGTTGATCAGCGCCCCGGCCTGGTTGTAGTGGGTGGCCGTGAAGGAGATGCCGAACTTGACCGGCGTCATCGCCAGCCCGCGCTTGATGATCGCGTTGTCGGCGTTCCAGACCGCGATCCGGCGCTGCCGGTCGCGGTACTCGCTGGTGGCCTCCAGCTCGGCGAGCAGGCCGGGCAGCACGTTGTCCTCGACGGTCTGGCCGTAGGGCGTCACGTCGCGGCCGGCGGCGCCGTAGAGATTGGTGCGCCGCACGTCGAGCGCATCGCGGCCCAGATGACGGGCGACATCGTCGATGATGGACTCGATGACCATCATTCCCTGCGGACCGCCGAAGCCGCGGAAGGCGGTGTTCGACACCGTATGCGTGCGGCAGCGGTGCGAGACGATGGCGACGTGCTCGAGGAAGTAGGCGTTGTCGAGGTGGCACACCGCGCGGTCGTTGACCGGCAGCGACAGGTCCGCCGAATAGCCGCAGCGCGAGGCCAGCATGATCGACAGCCCGGTGATGCGTCCGTCGTCGTCGAAGCCCACCTCGTAGTCGGCCAGGAAGTCGTGGCGCTTGCCGGTGATGGTCATGTCCGCGTCGCGGTCCAGCCGCAGCTTCACCGGCCGGCCGGTGCTCCGCGCCATCACCGCAGCGGCCGCCGCGAGCAGCGCCGGCTGGCTCTCCTTGCCGCCGAAGCCGCCGCCCATGCGCCGGCACTGCACCACCACATCGTGCGCCGCGACGCCGAGGGCGTGCGCGACGATGTGCTGCACCTCGCTGGGGTGCTGCGTTGAGCTGTAGACCAGCACGCCGCCGTCGTCCTGCGGCAGCGCCGCGGCGATCTGGCCCTCGAGATAGAAGTGATCCTGGCCGCCCATCGTGACGGTGCCGCTCAGCCGGTGCCGCGCGGCCGCGAGCGCACCGTCGGCATCGCCGCGGCGCAGCGTGCGCGTGGGCGCGACGAACTGCTCCGCTGCAATGGCCTCGCGGATGCCGAGAATCGCGGGGAGCGGCGTGATGTCGGCGCGCGCCATGGTGGCGGCGCGCCGCGCCGCGCCGTAGCTGGTGGCGGCCACGAGGAAGAGCGGCTGACCGGCGTAGCCGATCTCGTCGGCGGCGAGCAGCGGGTCGTCGTGGACCACGCCACCGTAGTTGTTCTCGCCCGGGATGTCGGCGGCGGTGATGACCGCGACCACGCCGGGGGCGGCGCGTACCGCGGCGAGATCGAGCGCCTCGAGCCGGCCGTGGGCGCAGTCGCTGACGCCGAAGGCGGCGTGCAGGGTGCCGGCCGGCAGCGGGATGTCGTCGCAGTAGCGCGCCCTGCCGGAAACGTGCAGTCGGGCACTCTCGTGATGCGCGCCGGCGCCGGTCTCGATGCGCGGTACCGCGGTGTCGGCCGCCATCAGACCGCGACCGCCGCCAGCCGTACCGTGGCGCCGGCCTGTTCGAGAAGGAAACGGCGCAGCAGATTGCCGGCAGCGCGCAGGCGATAGCCCTCGCTGGCCCGCATGTCCCCGATCGGTGCGAAGTCATGGGCCAGCGCCGTGACGGCGGCCTCGATGGCGGCTTCCGTCAGCGGCTGCCCGCGCAGCGCGGCTTCGGCGTGGCGCGCGCGCGCCGGGGTGGCCGCCATGCCGCCGAAGGCCAGCCGGGCATCGCCGATGCGCTCGCCGTCATGCACGATCCGGATGCCCAGGCAGACCGCCGAGATATCCTGGTCGAAGCGCTTGGCGAGCTTGTAGCAGGCGGTGCGCTCGCCTTCGGCCGGCGGCGGCACGTGCACGGCTTCGACGAATTCGCCCGGCGTCAGATCCTTGCGCTGATAGCCCAGGTAGAAATCCTCCAGCGGCAGTTCCCGCTGATGATCCCCGTGGCGCAGCGTGATGCGGGCGCCGCAGGCGATCAGCGCCGGCATCGAGTCGCCGATCGGCGAGCCGTTGGCGATGTTGCCGACCAGGGTGCCGGAGTTGCACACCGGCGGCGATGCGAAGCGCTGCGCCACTTCGGCCAGCGCCGGCCGTTGCGTCACGAGCGCGGGCCAGGCGCTGGACAGCGGCACCGCTGCGCCGATGTGCAGGCCGTCGGGGTCCGAGACGATGCGCTGCAGCTCGGGCACCTCGCCGAGATAGATCAACGGCGGCAGCGTGCGCAGGTCCTTGTTCACCCAGAGCCCGATGTCGGTGGCGCCGGCGAGCAGCAGCGCATCCGGCGTCGCGGCCACTGCATCGGCGAGGGCGGTCAGCGAGCGCGGCGCGTGGAAGTCGGGCAGGTGCAGATCGGCGTCGCGCGCCAGCGCGTCGAGGGCGCGTCGGCGCGCGGCATCGGCGGCGTCGGCGCGCGACCAGCGTGCCGGTTCCGGATAGGCGCCGGCGCAGCGCGCTGCCTCGACGATCGGCCGGTAGCCGGTGCAGCGGCAGAGGTTGCCGGCCAGCGCGTCGAGCACGCGCTCGCGCGTCGGTGCCGGCTCGTCGAGGTAGAGCGCGAGCAGCGACATCACGAAGCCGGGCGTGCAGAAGCCGCACTGCGAGCCGTGGCAGTCGACCAGCGCCCGCTGTACCGGATGCAGGGTGCCGTTGGGCGCCTGCAGGCTTTCGACGGTGAGCAGTTCCTTGCCGTCGATGGTGGGAAGAAAGCGGATGCAGCTGTTGACGGCGCGATAGCGCACGCCGTCGCCGTCGTCGCGCTCGCCGAGCACCACCGTGCAGGCGCCGCAGTCGCCCTCGGCACAGCCTTCCTTGGTGCCGGTGCGGCCGGCGTGGTCGCGCAGCCATTCCAGCACCGTGGTGGTGGCCGGCAGTCCGCTTGCCTCGACGGTTTCGCCGTCGAGTCGGAAGCGGATGGTGGTGTCGTTCGGGGTGGTCATCGTCCTCGTCACGGATGGTGTGCCGGGCTGCCTGCCGGCATTCGCACCATTCGATGCCGCAAGTTCCGTGCCCGGCGGTACAAATGCATGCAACCTTGCATGCACAAAGTCTGCGCAGCGCTTCCCCGCGCCGGTGCATGTCTGCACCGGCGCGGCGGCGATGCGGCTACTCGGCGCCGGGGGTGGGGCGGGTGAGCAGATCGGCCATCAGGGTCTCGAGCGCGGCGACGTCCACCTCCAGCACCGCCACCTGGCGCTGCTCGCCGAGGCCCGGCTCGTAGCCCGGCGACCACGACAGCATGTCGCCGTAGGACGGGCCGAACATGGTGTTGATGTCGACGAACAGCTCCTCGGATTCGGTGATCAGATCGGGCTCGAGCCAGACGCCGGCCGCGATGATGTCCCACAGCGGGAATCCGGGCTCGGCCTCGGCCAGCTTCTCGGCCAGCAGCGTGTCGGTGTCGGAGATGCGCGCGATCAGCTCCGGCGTCAGCTCGGTGGCGGTGGAAGGGTCCACCGGGATCATGACGATGCGCTTCCACGGCGCGCGCAGCGCGATGGCGGCGGCTTCGGGATCGAAGCGGATGTTGAATTCGCGGCGCGGCGAGTTGACGAACTCGCGCGCGAACTGCTCGGCGGCGACGCTGTCCAGCTCCTGCTGCGGGTTGAGGCTGCCACCCATGTAGATCAGCTCCTTCGCCAGGCTCGCGAACTCGGGGTCGAGGCGCTGGGCGAGGGCGAGGTTGGTGAGCGGGCCGGTGGCGAGGATGGAGACCTCGCCGGGATGCTCGCGCACGGCCTGGATCATGAAGTTGGCGGCGATGAGGTCCGCCGCCTCGGTGGTGGGGTTGCCCCAGGGGTGGTCGGGCACCTCGTCGGGACCGTGATAGGTGGGCAGGCTCTGTTCGGTGGGCTCGACCCACTCGGTGTGCCAGGCGCCCTTCCAGATCAGGCGGCCATAGAGCTTCTCCCAGAGCGCGGTGCGCGCCTCGGTGTTGAGCAGCGGGTAGGTGGCGCCCTCGTATACCGGGATGTCGGTGCGGCCGGCGATCTCGAGCCTGCGCAGCGCGTCGGCGGTGGCCGCCTTCGCCCAGACGTTGCCGGACACCGTGGTGGCGCCCAGCACCTCGGCTTCCGGCGCCATCACCACCATCCACTGCGCGGTGTTGAAGCCGTCGTCGTCGACGATGATCTTGCGGCCTTCCCCGGCGCCGACGTCGCCGGCGGAGAGGACGAGAGCGGCGAGCAGCGCGGCACGCGCCGCGCGGTGACGGGATCGGGGCATGAGCGGTTCCGGTGCGGAGATGGGGATGGGCGGCCGCCTACTGGAGGAAGGCCAGATAGAGCAGGAAGAGCACGGCCAGGACGTACATCACCGGGTGCACCTCGCCGCCGCGGCGGGCGGCGAGCATGCTCAGCGCGTACATCATGAAACCGATGGCGATGCCGGTGGCGACGCTGAAGGTCAGCGGCATCATCAGCATGGTGAGGAAGGCGGGCAGCGCGATCTCGAAGCGGTCCCAGGCGATGTCCTTGAGCGAGGCCACCATCAGGCCGCCGACCACGATCAGCGCCGGCGCGGTGACCGCCGAGGTCACCACCGCTAGCAGCGGCGAGAACCACAGCGCCGCAAGGAACAGCAGGCCCACCACCACTGCCGTGAAGCCGCTGCGGCCGCCCGCCGCGACGCCGGACGCCGACTCGATGTACGAGGTCGTGGAGGAGGTGCCGATGATGCCGCTGAACAGGGTCGCGACCGCGTCCATCGACAGCGCCCTGCCGGCACGCGGCAGGCGGTTGTCGCGGGTCAGGCCGGCCTGGTTCGCCACCGCCATGATGGTGCCGGTGGTGTCGAAGAAGTCGACGAAGAGCATGGTCAGGATGACCACCGCCATGTCCCAGCTCAGCAGTTCGCCGAAATGGGTCAGCGCGACGCCGAAGGTCTCGCCGATGCCCGGTACCGCGCCCACCAGCCGGTCCGGCGGGCTGATCTGGCCGCTGACCAGTCCCACTACCGCGGTCGCCACCATGCCCAGGAATATCCCACTGCGGATGCCCAGCGACAGCAGGACCACGGTCACCACCACGCCGAAGATCGCGAGCAGTGTGCCGCCGCTCTCGAACGGACCGAGGCTGACCAGCAGCACCTCGTTGTCGACGATGATGCCGGCGTTCTGCAGGCCGATGAAGGCGATGAACAGACCCACCCCGGCGGCCACCGCGTGCTTGAGCTCCAGCGGGATGGCGTTGACCACGCGCTCGCGCGCGCCGGTCACCGACAGCAGCAGGAACACGCAGCCGCTGATGATGGTGCCGCACAGCGCGGTCTGCCACGGGATGCCCATGCCGAGGATCACGGTGTAGGCGAAGAAGGCGTTGAGGCCCATGCCGGGCGCCAGCGCGATCGGGTAGCGCGCCACGATGCCCATCAGCAGACAGCCGAAGGCGGCCGCCAGCGCCGTGGCCGTGAACACCGCGTCGCGCGGCATGCCAAGCGCCGCCGCTTCGCCCCCGACATCGCTCAGCGACAGCACGGCCGGATTCACGAAGAGGATGTAGGCCATCGCCAGAAAGGTTGTCAGGCCGGCCAGGCATTCGCGCCGGAAGTTGGTCCCGAGCTGCTCGAACTCGAAGTAGCGGGCGATGCGGTTCACGAGGGGCTCCCTGCGGAAGATGCGGCCGGCGGCACGCGGTCGATACAGCGTTGTATACAATTATCCTGGCAAGCAAGGCGCGTGCCGGAACGTTCCCGGCGGACGTGTCGCGGGGGCACCGGCCGGCGTCGGCTCAGGCGCAGCGCGCGATCATCGCCACCGGTCCGCCGCCGGGCGGGCCGTGGTGCTCGGCGCGCGTCGAGACATAGATCGCAGTCTCGCCGGTGACGCCGGCGAGCTGCGCAGCGACCACGCAGCGCGAATAGCGCATGTCGCTGATGTCGTCGTCGGTGATCATGGTGTGGCGCCGCCCGCGGATGCGGTGGCGGTAGTCGGCGTCCGACTTCGCGAACACGCCGATCAGGCGGTCCCCTGACTCGGGTGCCAGCTGGCCGTCCGGGCAGGGCAGATCCAGTGCGTCGAGCACGCCGCGGATCGCGGGCAGATCGATGATGTCCTGCATCACGCCGTGGGCGATGCGCAGGTCGCCGTCCCACCAGCGCGAGTTGCCGAACAGCACGATCTCGCTGCGCTGCAGCCCGGGCTTGGCCGAGGTGCTGGCCACGCCCGAATGCAGCGACCAGTCGCGGCATATGGCGTCGTCGGTGACGCGCGCGGCATCGACCTCGCCCAGCGCCACGCCCACCCCCAGCGCCGAGGCGCCGCGCGAGTGGACCATGTCGCTGCGCAGCGGGCGCCCGGCGGCGATCGCGGCGTCGGCCTCCTCGGGCGCGTAGGCCGGAATGGCGCCCTTGACCTGCACCAGATGGACATCCTCCGGGGCCTCGATGCGTGCCTGCGCCATCAGCTCGCGCACCACGCGCGCGGTCTCCTCGACCATGGCGCTGTAGCCGGTCTCGGCGGCGGAGAAGGCGCGGGTGTAGCCCACCGCCATCGCCAGGCGCTTGTCCGCCGCGGGCTCGGCCAGCGCCTCGCCGCTCTGCCACAGCACCAGCATGTGCGGCGCGGTCACGCCCTCGGTGCCGCCGGAGAACGACAGCACCACGCGGTCCTCGATCTCGGCGCGCGTC
Source organism: Algiphilus sp. (assembly GCF_023145115.1). Classification (NCBI taxonomy): domain Bacteria; kingdom Pseudomonadati; phylum Pseudomonadota; class Gammaproteobacteria; order Nevskiales; family Algiphilaceae; genus Algiphilus; species Algiphilus sp. The sequence goes on along the minus strand of NZ_JAGLEJ010000001.1, from coordinate 15,323 downwards.
TCGCCGGTATGGCGGGCGAAGAGCTGGGCCAGTGCCACGGTGGCGAGCTCGCGCGTGAAATCGTTGGTGCCGCCGTTGCCCTCGGTCTTGCCGATGATGGCGACGATGCGATCGGGCGGGATGGTGCCGTCGGCGACCGCTGCCTCGAGGCCGGCGATGTCGGACGGGCCCGCGGTGTAGAAGCGCTGCGCGTGGACCTGCATGTCAGAACGGCACCTTCGGGACCGTTCCGGTGCGGGCGCGCACGTCGATCTTGTAGACGTCGCCGTCGTCCAGCTCCATTGGCTCCGGCGTTGCGGCCAGCGTCTTGACGACCTCCTCGGAGTTCATGGTCATGACCATGATCGACTCGTCGATGGCCATCGGGAAGTCGTGCCAGGTCCCGGCATGGATCATGACGCCGTGGCCCGGCGGCATGCGAAAGGCCACGACACTGTCGAGATCGGGCTTGTCGCGTCCCAGCTCGTGGTTGGGCTTGCCCAGCACCATCGCGTAGGGCGCGGCGCCCAGCCCGACGAAGAGCTGCGTCATGTGCATGTGGCGTTCGAGCCACACGATCTCGGGCGCCCGATGATGGATGCGCGCCATGCGCACCACCGCGCGGCCGCGGTACTGGAAGTCGAGATTGGCGCCTTCCTCGACGCTGCCCTTGTAGAACGGGATGGGCAGCCCGGCCTTGTGCGCGCGCTCGCCGAACATGACGCCGTAGTCGGCGATGTTCTCGGGCGTGGCGTCGACCATGGGGATGTCGCGGTAGGTGCAGGCGGAAGCGTCTGAATGGGCCATGCGGGGACTCCTGCGGTACAGGGACAGAGAAGGAAGTGGGCGCGTCAGCCGACGAGCATGCGCAGCCCCACCAGGGCGAGGAACACCGCGAAGCAGCGCTTGAGCGTTGCCGCCGGCATCCCGTGTGCAAGACGTGCGCCAAGCGGCGCGAACAGCACGCTGACCAGACCGACGCCGAGCAGCGCGGGCAGGTAGACATAGCCGGCGGTCCAGTCGGGCAGTGCCGGGTTGTGCCAGCCGCTGGCCACGTAGCCGGCGGTGGCGAAGGCAGCGATCGGCACCCCGAACACCGACGAGGTCCCCACCGCCCTGGCCGGTGGCGTGTTGCACCACACCAGATAGGGCACCGTCAGGCTGCCGCCGCCGATGCCGATCAGCGCCGATACCGCGCCGAACACCGTCGAGATGCCGAGCAGCCCGGGCGTGCCGGGCAGGCTGCGCGTCGGCGGCGGCTGGCGGTTGAGGAACATCTGCACGGCGACCAGCAGTCCGGCGATCCCGAAGGCGCGCGACAGCATCGTGCTGGAGGCCGCATCGGCGAGCAGCGCGCCGACGATGGCGCCGGCGATCAGTCCCGGCACCATGCGCCGGACCACCGGCCACAGCACCGCGCCGTGGGCATGATGCGAGCGCGCCGACGAGGCGGCCGTGAAGATGATCACCGACAGCGAGGTGGCCACTGCAAGGTGCATGGTGTGCTCGGGCGCCAGGCCCTGGAGCCCGAACAGGCCGGCCAGGATGGGCACCATGAGGATGCCGCCGCCGACACCGAGCAGGCCGGCGATCAGACCGGTGGCGACGCCGACGAGGGGGTAGAGCAGCTCGATGGGCATGACGCGCGTTCCTCAGGCGAGCGCGGCCGTGCCCGGCCCGCGCGGATCGTGGGCGGCGCGCGGACCGGCGCCGGTGAGCTGCAGCAGGCCGGCCTCGCCCATCATGCGGTTGCGCGCCGGCACCGTCTCGACCGGATGGCCGCGGCGCTCGAGCTCGGCGATGACGGCTTCGCCGAAGTCCGCCTCCAGCTTGAGCGTCTGGCGGCTGTCCTCGAAGCCCGGGCCGAGCAGGAAGCGCGGCCGCGCGAGCGCCACGCTCGGGGCCAGGCCGAGATCGATGACCCGCCACAGCAGCTGCGCGACGGTCTGCGCCTGGCCGTTGCCGCCCTGCGTGCCCGCCAGCAGCTGCAGACGTCCGTCGCGACGGTAGGCGACCGGCGTCAGCGTGTGCAGCGGGCGCCGGCCCGGCCTCAGCGCGTTGGGCGCGTCGGTATCGGCCGAGAAGGCGGCGCCGCGGTTGTGCCACAGCACACCGGTGTCGCCGGCGATGACGCCGCTGCCGAAGTCGAAGTAGAGGCTCTGCATCAGGCAGGCGGAGCGGCCCGTCCGGTCGGTGGCGGCCAGCCACACGGTGTCGGCCTGCGGCATGCGTGCGGCCGGGGCGAAGCCGCCGATATCGGCCGCGCGCCGGTCGAGCACGCGCGCATCGAGCATGGTCGCCACCATGTCCGGCGGGCTGCTGCCGGTGGCGTCCGGATCGGCGACGACGCGGTCGCGGTCGGCCAGCGCGTGGGCCACGCATCGCGCCAGCACGTGCAGTGTCCCGGCGCGCTCGGGCGGTGCCGGTCCATCGGCGGCGCGTTCGAAGAGGCCCATGATCTGGAGCAGCGCCGCGCCCTGGCTGGGCGGCGGTGCGGCCAGCAGCGTGCCGCCGCGGTACGCCATTGCCAGCGGCTGCTCGATGCGTGCCCGGCACCCGGCGAGATCGGCCGCTGTGAGCGGTGCACCCGCGGCGCCGAGACCGTCTGCAATGCGATCGGCCAGCGGCCCTTCGTAGAACGCGCGTCCGCCGTCGCGCGCGATGATGTCGAGCGTCTCCGCCAGTGCCGGCTGGGGCAGCGGCGTGCCGGGATCGGGAACCCGGCCATCGGGTTCGAAGACGGCGCCGAAGCCGGGCTGTGTCCGCAGCAGGTCCCGCCGCTGCGTGTGCCAGTAGTGCTGCGAAGCCGTCACCGGCGCGCCCTCGCGCGCCAGGGCGGCGGCGGGGCCGAGCAGCGCCGCCCACGGCCGCGTGCTCCGCCAGTGCGTGCGGCTGTGGGCATGGGCCTGCCACCAGCTGTCCACGGCGCCGGCCGCGGTCAGTGCCGAGCCCGGTCCGCGGAGCGGTACCGGCGGTACGCCCGGATCGGCCGCGGCCTGGCCGAAGCCGGTGATCACGGTGGTCGCGCCGTCGGGCTCGGTGACCAGCCATACCGCGTCGCCGCCCAGGCCGCACATGTGCGGGTAGGCGACGGCCAGCACGGCACCGGCCGCGACCAGCGCCTCGATGGCGCTGCCATCGTCGGCGAGCACGGCGCGCGCCTGCTCGGTCGCCAGCGGATGCGGTGTGGTCGCGGCTGTCGCGCCGGCCGGATCAGGAACCATCATGGAGCCAATTGCATACAACGTGGTGCACATTGTGTCCCGTTGCGGTGCGGCCGACAAGTCGGACCGCGTCGGGCGTCGTGACCGGGGTGGGCGAACGACGTATTTCTCCGCCCATATCGGGTGATACTCTCTGCATACAGGGATGGATACAATCGTGCCGTCGGCAGCGTCATCCACCCGGTTGAACGCAAGAAGGAGACCCACTTGGCCCGCTCGAAGCAATCCACCAACGGGGAAGTGCACGAGAAGCTGCGCGAGATGATCCTCAATTTCGAGCTCTATCCCGGCAGCCGCATCACCGAGACCGAGCTCGCCGAGCGCTTCTCGGTCAGCCGCACGCCCATTCGCGAAGCGCTGCAGCGCCTGGCCTACGAAGGCCACATCGTGATCCTGCCCAAGCAGGGCTGCTTCGTGCGCAACATCGACATCGACGAGCTCACCCAGCACTACCGGGTGCGCGTCAGCCTCGAGATGCTCTCGCTGGAGACCGCCTGCGCGACCATGTCGGACGAGGATCTGGAGGCGCTCGGCGAGGCCTGGGATCCGGTGGAGCAGACCGGCCGCACCGACAACTCCGAGAAGATGGAGGCGCGCGACGAGTCCTTCCACATCGCGCTCGCCGAGGGCGGCGGCAACAAGGCGCTGGCGCACTATCTGCGCCAGGTGAACAACCAGATCCGCGTGATCCGCCGGCTCGACTTCACCAACAGCGATCGCATCGACCGCACCTACGCCGAGCACCACGAGATCGTGCAGTGCCTGCTGCGCCGCGATCTCGATACCGCCAAGGCGCTGATGACGACGCACATCACGCGCAGCGAGGATTTCGCCAAGTCGCTGACCCTGCGTCAGCTCGCCCGCAAGGCGGAGATGTAGCGCGCGCATCGCGCCGGCCCGCATCCCGGCGGGGCCGGGCGCGCTCCCGCGGCCCGAATGATGGGCGCGGTAAGTTGTAGCGTACAATGATGTATACAATTGGCACCGGATTTGCTTGCCTAGGTATGCGGCTTCCGGTGCCGGTTCGTGCAGCTACCCCGTGCACGTGCCCGGAACCGGTCGCCGCGGCGAAGCGGGTCGGCGCGGTCGGGTCGACCCCGGGCACACCATCAGGGCGGCGGCCGGATTCCCGGCGCCGCGCGAGGGAGATAGGGGTTTGGCGAAACGCGATGCCGCTTCCACACCGCCGCTGCTCGACGAGCTGCGGCGGGCCTATGCCGACGACCGCACCAGCGTCGCCGAGGTCATCGAGCGCTGTCTGATCGCGGCCGACGAGGCCGATGCGTGCAATGCCTGGATCCATCGTGTGCCCGCCGACGAGCTGCGCGCGATCGCGGACGCGATGGACCGGCGCCGCCGTGTCACCGACGCGGCCGCGCTGCCGCCGCTGTACGGGATTCCCTTCGCGGTCAAGGACAACATCGATGTCGCGGGCATGCCCACTTCGGCGGGCTGCCCGGACTTCACCTTCATGCCGGCCGAAAGCGCACGGGTGGTCGCGCGGCTCCAGGCGGCGGGCGCGATCCTCATCGGCAAGACCAATCTCGACCAGTTCGCGACCGGGCTGGTGGGCACGCGCTCGCCCTTCGGCGCCTGCCGCAATCCACGGAACCCCGACTACATCGCCGGCGGCTCGAGTTCGGGGTCGGCCATCGCGGTCGCCTGCGGCGCCGTTCCCTTCGCGCTGGGTACCGATACCGCCGGATCGGGCAGGGTGCCCGCCGCGCTCAACAACATCGTCGGTCTCAAGCCGTCGCGCGGCATGCTGAGCAACCGGGGCGTCTTTCCGGCATGCCGCTCGCTGGATTGCGTCTCGGTCTTCGCGCTGTGCGTCGAGGATGCCTACGAGGTGCTGCGGATCGCGATGGAACACGACGCCGCCGATCCCTTCGCGCGTGCGTGCCCGCCGCGCCGCGGCATTGCCGCACCGGGCAGCGCCTTCCGCTTCGGCGTGCCGCGCGACGAGGATCTCGAGTTCTACGGTGACGCCGATGCCGAGCGCTGCTTCGCGGACACGGTGCGTCGCCTGGTCGCCATCGGCGGGCAGCCGCAGCAGGTCGATTTCCGGCCCTTCCGCGAGGCCTCCTGCCTGCTCTACGAGGGGCCGTGGATCGCCGAACGCTATCTGGCGGTGCGTGCCTTCCTCGGTGCCCATCCGGAATCGATGATCGCGCCCACCCGCGAGATCATCGGGCGCGGCGCGGCGCTCACCGCCGCCGACGCCTTTGCCGCCTACTACCGTCTGCAGGAGATCCGCCGTCGCATCGCCGGCGAGTGGGACCGGATCGACTGCCTGGTCACGCCCACCGTGCCGACCACCTATCGGATCGCGGACATCGCCGCCTCGCCCGTGGAACTCAACAGCCGGCTCGGCTACTACACCAACAACGTCAATCTGCTCGACCTGTGCGCGATGGCGGTGCCCGCCGGATTCCTCGCCGAGGGGCAGCCCTACGGCGTCACGCTGTCGGCGCCCGCCTTCAGCGAGCAGGGCCTGTACCGGATCGCCAGCGATCTCCACCGCGCGGTGGATCTCCCCCTGGGGGCATCGTCGCGGCCGTTGCCGGACGGGCTGAGCACCCCCCGCTTCCCGGCGCCGCCCGACGCCATCCTGCTCAGCGTGAGCGGCGCCCACATGGCGGGGCTGCCGCTCAACCATCAGTTGACGAGCATCGGGGCGGTGCTGGAGCAGCGCACGCAGACGGCACCCTGCTATCGCCTGTACAGCCTCGACGGCTTCGACCCGCCGCGACCCGGAATGGTGCGCGACGCCGACGGCGTGGCCATCGAGGTCGAGGTCTGGGCGGTGCCGCGCGAGGGCTTCGGCGGATTCGTCGACGGCATTCCAGCGCCGCTCGCGATCGGCACCGTCGAACTGGCCGACGGGCGCTGCGTCAACGGCTTCGTCTGCGAGCCCCATGCGCTGACCGGTGCCACCGACATCAGCGCCTGCGGGGGCTGGCGGCGCTACCTCGAGCGGGGCGCCGCCGCCTCCTAGACGGTGCGCTCAGCCTGCCGCGCGGGTCGCGAGCACCGGCTCCGCCTGCTCGTCGGCGTGGTAGGAGCTGCGCACCATCGGGCCGCTGGCGACGTGCGCGAAGCCCATGGCCTCGCCCTTGCGCTTGAGCTCGGCGAACTCCTCGGGGTGCACGTAGCGCGCCACCGGGTGATGGTGCTTGCTGGGCTGGAGGTACTGGCCCAGGGTCAGCATGTCGACGTCGTGCGCGCGGAGGTCGCGCATGACCTGCTCGACTTCGTCGATCTCCTCGCCGAGCCCGAGCATCAGGCCGGACTTGGTGGGCACCTCGGCGTGCGTGGCCTTGAAGCGCTCGAGCAGGTCCAGGGACCACTCGTAGTCCGAGCCCGGACGCGCCTGGCGGTAGAGCCGCGGCACGGTCTCGAGGTTGTGATTGAAGACGTCGGGCGGGTGATCGTTGAAGATCGCGATGGCCGGGTCCATGCGGCCGCGGAAGTCGGGCACCAGCACCTCGACGCGCACGTCCGGCGAGCGCGCGCGGATCTCGTCGATGCAGGCCGCGAAATGCCCGGCACCGCCGTCGCGCAGGTCGTCGCGGTCGACGCTGGTGATGACCACGTAGTTCAGGCCCAGTCGCGCGATGGTGTCGGCGAGGTGGGCGGGCTCGTCGGGGTCGAGCGCATCCGGCCGGCCGTGGGAGACGTCGCAGAACGGGCAGCGTCGCGTGCAGATGTCGCCCATGATCATGAAGGTGGCGGTGCCCTTGGAGAAGCACTCGCCGAGATTCGGGCAGGAGGCTTCCTCGCACACCGAATGCAGCTTCTGCTCGCGCAGCAGCGACTTGATGCGCGCGACCTCGGCCGCATTGCCCATGCGGGTGCGGATCCACGCCGGTTTGCGTTCGGCCTGCGTGGTGGTCTCGATCTTCACCGGGATGCGCGCCATCTTGTCGGCGGCGTTCATCTTGGTGCCGGGCGCCATGGGTGCGCGGCGCGGGCGCGGGGTTTCGACGGCTGAGCTCAAGCGATGTCTCGCGTTGATGCGTGGACCGAACAGTTTAACGCGTGCCGCCGGCCCTCCGCAGACCCGTCTCGGTGCGCGCTCGCCCGCCATCGGTGCTCGGGACGCTTGCGGAGGCCGTCGCGGTGCGATGTCCGGCCCGTTCCTCGCCGAGCACGATGCCGCGGATGCGGGCGTGCGCCTCGCGGCACAACGTGGCCCGGTCGGCGCCGGGAGCCAGTGCCGGCGGCAGGGTCGCATCGACGCGCATGCCCGGGCAGCGCAGTACGCGACCGAGATGGCGCACGAAGGTGTCGTCGCCGATGAACGGGGCGATGCCGGCGCCGTGAGCGCCGCCGTAGCGCAGCGCCAGTGGCTGCACCGCGCTCTCGGTGGCAACGGCGGCATCGAACAGACGCGCGTGGAAGCGCGCCACATCGCGTCCGTCGGTGGTGGTGCCCTCGGGAAACAGCACCACCAGGCCGCCGCCGCGCATGTGCGGCTGCAGGCGCTCGACCAGCGACTTGGCGCCGCCCGCGCCGCGCCGGATGAAGAAGGTGCCCGCGGCCTGGGCCAGCCAGCCGATCAGCGGCCAGTCGCGGACCTCGCGCTTGGCGATGAAGCGCGCGGGCATGCGGCTTCCGATGACCGCGATGTCGAGCCAGGAGACGTGATTGGCCACGAGCATGCGCGCCCCCGGTTGCCGGGTGCCGTGCCACACGACGTCGATGTGCAGGACCGTCAGCAGGCGGCGCAGCCACCAGGCTGCCAGCGGCTCGGGTCGCAGACGCCCGAGACTGAGAGCCACCAGCAACGCCAGCGCCAGCGCCAGCAGCAGCAGCGCCGTGACGCATCCACCGCGCCAGGCGGCACGATGGAAGGGCAGCCGGTCTGTCACCGGATCAGGCGGCCAGGCGCCTGGCCGATGCGCTGTCGGCACGCTTCAGGAAGTGGCGCGCGTAGCGCGGATTGAGCTCGCTGACGTTGAGCAGCATGAATACATCGGCGCACTGGAAGTCGCGGTCCCAGTAGGGCTCGCCGCAGGCGCGCGCGCCCAGGCTCAGGTAGGCCTTGAGCAGCGGCGGCATGCGCACCGGCGTCGACGCCACCTCGACGGCGGCCTGGTCCGCGCGCGGCAGCGGCTGATAGGGGCGCACGTGATGGCGCTGCTCGGCCATGTGGCGGCCGCGGATGGTCTCGAGCATGGCGTGCGCGCGCGCACCGCCGTCGTCGAGCGGAATGCTTGCGCAGCCGAAGAGGTAGTCGAAGCCCTCGCCGGTGATCAGGGCGGCGATGCCCTGCCATAGCGCGGCGATGACCACGCCGTTGCGGTAGTCGGCATCGACACAGGTGCGGCCGATCTCCAGCACGCGCCCGTGCAGGCCGTGGATCATCTCCAGATCGAACTCGCCGGCTGAGTAGAATCCGCCCGCCGCCGCGGCCTGCACATCGTCGAGCAGCCGGGTGCTCGCCACCACGTCGCCGCTGACGGTGTCGCGGACCAGCAGGTGGCGGCAGTGCTCGTCGTAGCGGTCGCGGTCGAGGCCGGTTCCGCCGTCGTCGATCTGCGCGCCGAGCTCGCCGGCGAAGACGCGGTAGCGCAGGCGCTGGCTTTCCGCGATCTCGTCGGCGCTGCCGGCGAGCGCGACCGAGAAGCGGTTGGCGGCGGGGAGGTCTGCGGAGAGACGGGCTGAGGGCATGGTGCGGGACCGCAAGGGCAATATCCGCGCACTCTATGAACCGGCCGTTGATGCACCGTGACAGCGTCGTGAACTTTTGATGACGCACGGGTAGGGCGCTGCGTCCCCGGTCCGCCGGGTCGCGGCGCCGTGCTGCGCGCCGCCTTTCCGCGCCCCGCGGGTGTTGCCGCTATACGCTCAGGTGCTTCCGCACGATGTCATCGGTCAGTCCGTCGATGCCGCCCTCGGCCACCAGCCGCCCCTTTTCCAGGATGCGGAAGGCGTCGGCGACGCGGCGCGCGAAGGGCAGCTTCTGCTCGACCAGCAGCACGCTCAGGCCCTCCTCGCGGTTGAGCTTGATCAGCGTGTCGCCGATCTCGGCCACGATGTTGGGCTGGATGCCCTCGCAGGGCTCGTCGAGGATCAGCAGACTGGGCTCGAAGACGAGCGCGCGCCCGATGGCGAGCTGCTGCTGCTGGCCGCCCGAGAGATCGCCGCCGCGCCGCTTGAGCATGCTCTTGAGCACCGGGAACAGCGCGAAGATGCGCTCCAGGGCGTCGGCCGAGCGGTCCCTGCGCACGTTGACGCCGAGCTGAAGGTTCTCGGCAACGGTGAGCTGCGGGAAGATCTCGCGCCCCTGCGGCACGTAGCCGATGCCCATCGCGGCGCGCCGGTCGGCTGCCATGCGGGTGATGTCGGCGTCGCCGAAGTGGATCGCGCCGCTGGCCGGCAGCAGGCCCATGACGCACTTCAGCAGCGTCGTCTTGCCCATGCCGTTGCGTCCCATCAGGCAGGTGATGGCGCCCTTCGGGACGGTCATGTCGACGTCCCATAGGATGTGGCTGCCACCGTAGAACTGGTTCAGCCCGCGAAGCTGGAGACTGGTCTCACTCACCGAGATATACCTCGATCACGCGTGGGTCGTTCTGCACCTCGTCCATCGAGCCCTCGGCCAGGACGCTGCCCTCGTGCAGCACGGTGACGGTGCGGGCGATGGAGCGCACGAACTCCATGTCGTGCTCGACCACCACCACCGAGCGCTTGCCGGCGAGCCGCTGCAGCAGCTCGGCGGTGCGCTCGACCTCCTGCGGCGTCATGCCGGCGACCGGCTCGTCGACCAGCAGCAGCTCGGGTTCCTGCATCAGCAGCATGCCGATCTCGAGCCACTGCTTCTGGCCGTGCGACAGCGATCCGGCGATGACATCGCGCTCGGCGCCGAGGCCGACCAGGTCCAGGGTCTCGTCGATGTGCGCGGCCTGGTCCGCGGTCAGCTTCGCGAACAGCACCTTCCAGACGCCGCGGTCGCCCGCCATGGCGAGCTCGAGGTTCTCGTGCACGCTGTGGTGCTCGAACACGGTCGGCTTCTGGAACTTGCGCCCGATGCCCGCCTGCGCGATCCCGGGCTCGTCCATGGTCAGCAGGTTGTGGTCCTGGCCGAACCAGGCGCTGCCGGTGTCGGGTCGCGTCTTGCCGGTGATGACGTCCATCATCGTGGTCTTGCCGGCGCCGTTGGGCCCGATGATGCAGCGCAGCTCGCCGGCGTTGACGTACAGCGTCAGCGCGTTGAGCGCCCGGAAGCCGTCGAAGCTGACCGTGACGTCCTCGACGTAGAGCACGGTGCCGTGACGCAGGTCGGTGCGCGAACTGCCGGATGCGCGGTTGACGAAGTCGAAGACCCGCGAGCGGTCCGCGAAGGCCTCCAGCGGTGCGGGCAGCTTCATGACGATTTCCTCCGCTTCAGCATGCCGAGCAGGCCGACCACACCCCTCGGCAGGAACAGCGTGACCACGACGAAGAGCGCGCCCAGCGCGTAGAGCCAGACCTCCGGGAAGCTGGCCGTGAACCAGGTCTTGGCGAAGTTGACCAGTCCAGCGCCGAGCGCGGCACCGAACAGCGTGCCGCGGCCGCCGACGGCGACCCATACCACTGCCTCGATCGAGGCGATGGGCGAGAACTCGCTGGGATTGATGATGCCCACCTGCGGTACGTAGAGCGCGCCCGCCACGCCGGCAAGCATCGCCGAGACCGTGAAGATCCAGACCTTGTACAGCTCGACGCGGTAGCCGGTGAAGCGCGTGCGGCTCTCGGCATCGCGGATCGCCTCCAGCACGCGCCCCGCGCGCGAGGTGACGATGAAGCGCCCGATCAGGAAGCCCAGCGCCAGCGCGATGCCGGAGGCCACGAACAGTCCGACTCGGGTGCCGTCGGCCTGCAGATCGAAGCCCAGCAGGTCCTTGAAGTCGGTCAGACCGTTGTTGCCCCCGAAGCCCATCTCGTTGCGGAAGAAGGCGAGCATCAGCGCATAGGTCAGCGCCTGCGTGATGATCGCGAAGTAGACGCCGGTGACTCTTGAACGAAATGCCAGCCAGCCGAAGATCAGCGCCAGCGCGCCGGGTGCGACCAGCACCATCAGCGCCGCGAACCAGAACTGGTCGAAGCCGTGCCAGTACCAGGGCAGCGCGTCCCAGTTGAGGAACACCATGAAGTCCGGCAGCAGCGGATTGCCGTAGACGCCGCGGTCGCCGATCTGGCGCATCAGGTACATGCCCATGGCATAGCCACCCAGCGCGAAGAAGGCGGTGTGGCCGAGGCTGAGGATGCCGCAGTAGCCCCAGATCAGGTCGATGGCCACCGCCAGCAGCGCGTAGGTCAGGTACTTGCCGAGCAGCGCCACCATGTAGTCGGACACGTGCAGCGCGCTGCTCTCCGCCACGGCGAGGTTGCACACCGGTACCACCACGACCAGCGCCGCGAGCACGACCAGGAAGATCCAGCTGCCGCGGTCGCCCAGCAGACGGGCGAGGATCGGGCCTTGACGATTCGTCATGGTCAGCCCTCCGCCGCGCGGCCCTTCTGCGGGAAGAGACCCCGCGGGCGCCGCTGGATGAACAGGATCAGGAACACGAGCACCAGGATCTTGGCGAGCACGGCGCCGCTCCAAGGCTCGAGCAGCTTGTTGAGCACGCCCAGCGTCATGCCGCCGACCAGCGTCCCCCACAGGTTCCCGACGCCGCCGAATACCACCACCATGAAGGAGTCGATGATGTAGCTCTGGCCGAGGTTGGGGCCGACGTTGGTGAGCTGCGACAGCGCCACCCCGGCGATGCCGGCGATGCCCGAGCCCAGTCCGAAGGTCAGCGCGTCGACGCGCTCGCTGCGGATGCCCATGGCGCGCGCCATCTGCCGGTTCTGCGACACCGCGCGCACGTTCAGACCCAGCGAGGTGCGCTGCATGACCGCCATCAGCAGCGCGAACACGATCAGCGTGAACACCACGATGTAGAGCCGGTTGGCGGTGATGGCGAAGAAGTCGTTGAAGCGGATCAGCCCGCTCATCCAGTCCGGCGTTGCCACCGAGCGGTTGAGCGGCGAGAAGATCGAGCGCACCGTCTGCTGCAGCACCAGGCTGAGACCGAAGGTCGCCAGCAGCGTCTCCAGCGGCCGCCCGTAGAGGAAGCGGCAGACCCCGCGCTCGATGGCGATGCCGACCAGGCCGGAGACGACGAAGGCGGCCGGGATCGCCAGCAGCACCGCCAGCCCGATCTGATCGGGCAGCAGCAGCTGCATGACGTAGGTGGTGTAGGCGCCGAGCATGATGAGCTCGCCGTGCGCCATGTTGATGACGCCCATGACGCCGAAGGTGATGGCCAGCCCGATCGCCGCCAGCACCAGCACCGAGCCCAGGCTCAGGCCGAAGAACAGCGTCTCCAGCGCGCCGTAGAATTTGCGCAGGCTGTCGATGCGCGCGACATGCTGCGCCGCCGCCTCGTGCACGCGGGCATCCGGTTCCAGCGGCTTGCCGTCGCTGTCGGTGCGCGCGAGATCGCGGATGCGGTTGTAGACCAGGTTGGTCTGCACGCCCTTGAGCCGCTCGACCGCGGCCAGGCGCGTGTCGGCCGATTCGGCGTCGAGATCGGCGATCGCCAGCGCGACCCCGATCTGATCGCGGATGCCGTCGTCGGGCTCGTCGTCGAGCCGCGCGCGCAGCGCGGCGACGGTGGGCGCGTCGAGTTGGTCGGTGAGGGTGGTCACCGCCGCCGCGCGGGTGGCGGCGTCGTCGGCGTCGAGATCGAAGCGCGCCAGCGCGCCGCGGATGTGCTTGCGCAGGCCGTTGTTGGTGCGCACGTCGTCGAAGTCGTCCTCGTCGGCCTCGCCGGCCGTCTCGAGGGTGAGCGGATCCTTCAGCACCAGCGTGTCGTCGCGTTCTGCGACGGCGATGAAGACCTTGCCGTCGGATTCGCGCGCGAACAGGCGCTTGTCGCCGAAGGCCGCGAGCAGCTCGCGGGCGTGCGGATGGCGCCCGGCGGTGAGGGCATCGACGATGTCGCGCTTCTCGCCGAAGCTGGCCTCCGCCAGCGCCGCGACGCGTCCGGCGAACACCGCGTCCGGGTCTTCCGGAGCCACCGCCGTGGCGGGCGTTTCCGGTACCGGTTCCGGTGCCTGTCCGTGCACCGGTGTCGTCGCCGCGACCGCGAGCAGGCAGGCCGCCAGGACCAGCCAGCCGCTGCGTGCGCGGGGCGACGGGATGTGAGGGAATGCGACCCGGAACATGATGATTTCCGTGGAGAGAGCGTAAAGAGGCCGGCGCCGCTCGACGGCGCCGGCCCGTGTCTGCCGCGTCAGGCGTCTACTCGTAGTTCTGGCCCGAGCATTCACCGCTCGCGGTGTCGTAGTTGCCGCATTCCAGCTCCACCCAGTCGGCCTTGATCTTGGCGCTCTCGGGCAGGAAGTCGGACCACGCATCGCCCGGCACTTCCTCGTCGGTCTCCCAGACCACCGCGTACTGACCGTCGTCCTCGATCTCGCCGATGTAGACCGGCTTGGTGATGTGGTGGTTGGGCAGCAGCTCGGCGGTGCCGCCGGTCAGGTTCGGGACCGACAGACCCGGCAGCGTGTCGATGACGGTGTCGATGTCCGTGGTGCCGGCCTTCTCCACCGCCTTGGCCCAGAGATTGAAGCCGATGTAGTGCGCCTCCATCGGATCGTTGGTGACGCGCTCATCGTTGCCGATGAAGGCGTGCCAGCTGTCGATGAAGGCCTCGTTGGCATCGGTATCGATGCTCTGGAAGTAGTTCCACGCCGACAGATGACCGACCAGCGGGCCGGTGTCGATGCCGGAGAGCTCCTCCTCGCCGACCGAGAACGCGACCACCGGGATATCCTCGGCCGAGATCTGCTGGTTGGCGAGCTCCTTGTAGAACGGCACGTTGGCGTCGCCGTTGATGGTCGAGACCACCGCCGTCTTCTTGCCCGCCGAGCCGAAGGCCTTGATCTCCGAGACGATGCTCTGCCAGTCGGAATGGCCGAAGGGCGTGTAGTTGATCATGATGTCCGCGTCGGCCACGCCCTGATCCTTGAGGTACTGCTCGAGGATCTTGTTGGTGGTGCGTGGGTAGACATAGTCGGTGCCGGCCAGCACCCAGCGCTCGACGCCGATGTCGTTCATCAGGTAGTTCACGGCCGGAATCGCCTGCTGGTTCGGCGCCGCGCCGGTGTAGATGACGTTGCGCGAGGACTCCTCCCCCTCGTACTGCACCGGGTAGAACAGCAGCCCGTTGAGCTCTTCGACCACCGGCAGCACGGACTTGCGCGACACCGAGGTCCAGCAGCCGAAGATGACGTCGACCTTCTCCTTGGAGATCAGCTCGCGCGCCTTCTCGGCGAACAGCGGCCAGTTCGAGGCCGGATCGACCACCACCGGCTCCAGCTTCTTGCCGAGCAGCCCGCCCTTGGCGTTCTGCTCCTCGATGAGCATGAGCACGGTGTCCTTCAGCGTGGTCTCGCTGATGGCCATGGTGCCGGACAGCGAATGCAGCACGCCGACCTTGATGGTGTCGTCCTCGGCCAGCGCGCTGCCGGAGACGAGGCCCAGGCCGAGCGCGGCGGCGCTCAGCAGGCGAAGCGGTGACTTGCGAAACATGCGGTTACTCCCTGATTGCGACGTAGTGTTCGTCGGCGGTGATGCGCCGGAATGGCCCGGAACCGGCCAGCCGCCATACGCGACGGATGACCGGCTCCGGAGAGCGCATCCCCTCCGGATCCCCCCAGACATGCTCCGGAACGGGGCATGTCCGTCGGGATTCAGACTAGGAAGCGGGGGCGGGGGTCGGTATGGGGTATTTGACGTAGCGGGGGGGTGTGCTTCGTACGCTTGGTGCTTGCGGCGTGTTTGTTGCCCCGTTGGTGCTCGCAGGTTCCGCGCCTCGGAGTCTCGGCGCTTGATTCTTCCTCGTTGACCCGGTCGTGCTCCCGGGTTCCGCGCCTCGGAGCGAAAGCGCTACCGAATGTTGCCGCTCGACCGGCGCGGACTACTTTGGTTACGGCCAAAGTAGCCAAGGCCATGGTGCCGCACGGGTGGCCTACCGCGCCTCCGGCGCGGCAGGTGCCCGGCCCGGGAGTCGTGCTCGGGGGCACGGACGAACAGGACATCCCTGTCCTGATCACCCTTGCTCGACGTCCTGTCTC